>CAJBVC010000159.1 GCA_903958915.1 uncultured beta proteobacterium | reverse complement strand
GTGAGCTGCTCACCCTACCGGGTGCCCATCGCCCGGCTGGCGGCAGCGCAGGCGGCGCTGCCATAGATGCTATCGTTACCATAGCTGTCTACGCATATTCCGCGAGCCTGAACTGCCGTTTTTGTACTCATCCATGACGCCCATCAACGGCAGTGAGACCGCACAAACCGCCGAGGTTCTGATCATCGGTGCCGGCATGGCTGGTGCGTCGGCGGCCTATTTTCTGGCGCCCCACTGCAAGGTGGTGGTTCTGGAACGCGAGTCACAGCCCGGCTACCACGCCACCGGTCGATCGGCCGCCATGTACTGCGAGACCTATGGCAACGCCGCCGTGCGGGCGTTGACGACGGCGTCCAAGCCGTTTTACTTCGACCCGCCCCCGGGCTTTGCGGATGTCCCTCTGGTCACGGCACGCGGCTCGCTGTCCGTCGGTACGGCTTCGGATGAAGACGCTCTGCGCGCCGCCTGGGAAGAGTTGCTCACCCTGGTTCCGAATGTGCAGTGGTGGACACAGGACCAGATTTTGCAGCGCGTGCCAGTGCTGCGCCCAGAGTTCGCCCACTGTGGCGTGTTCGAGCCCGACGCCATGGACATGGATGTGCATGCCATCCACCAGGGATTCCTGCGTGGCGCCAAGGCGAACGGGGTGCAACTGGTGTGCAGCACAGGTGTCCATCATCTTCAGCACACGCCCCAAGGCTGGCGAGTGGAGACATCGACTGGCAGCTTCCTGGCACCCATCGTCGTCAACGCCGCGGGCGCCTGGTGCGATGCGGTGGCGCAGCTGGCAGGGGTCGCGCCGGTGGGACTGATACCCAAGCGCCGCACGGCATTCACCACGTCGGCGCCAGAGGGGTGCGAGATCGGCAGTTGGCCCTTGGTGATCGATGCCAAGGAAAGTTTCTACTTCAAACCCGATGCTGGCGTGTTGCTGATGTCCCCGGCCAACGAAGACCCGGTGAGCCCGCAAGACGTGCAACCCGAAGAACTCGATGTGGCCGTCGCGGTCGACCGCATCGAGACAGCCACCACGCTGCAAATCAGGCAAGTGCGGCGCAAATGGGCTGGGCTGCGCTCGTTTGTGGCAGACAAGACACCGGTGGTGGGCTTTGCTGCCGACGTCCCCGGCTTCTTCTGGCTGGCCGGCCAGGGTGGCTACGGCATCCAGACCGCGCCGGCCATGGGCGAGCTAGCCGCAGCGCTGGTGCGCAGCATGCCGGTCCCACACGCAATGGCCGCGCTGGGGGTGCAAGCGCAAGCGCTTTCGGCAAAGCGGTTGCTATAACGTTGATAGCTGCTTGCGCATACTCCGTAAGCGCTTGGGGCCGATTTGACACATCGACACGCCTTGTCGTTAAACTCGCAACCATGCCAGTTGTTTTCCGCTACAAATCGTTCCGGTTTTTCTTTTATTCCAACGAGGGCAATCGACGCGAGGCAATGCACATCCATGGACTCGGCGCCGGTGGTGAAGCAGAATTCTGGTTGACACCGACGGTGTATCTGGCAGACAGTGACGGTTTTGATGCCCGCACGTTACGGGAGTTGCGGGATGCAGTGATTGCCAACAAAGAGCTGACTGAAAGGACCTGGAATGACCATTTCGCCTAAAGCAGTTCGCTTCGATGAGGACACCCTGTGGGTCAGTCTGTCGGATGGCCGCAAGATTGCAGCTCCCTTGGCATGGTTCCCGCGTCTGCTGGATGCCTCCCCCGAACAGCGCAACTCTGTAGAACTGAGTCGAGGTGGCCTGCATTGGGAAGGACTGGACGAAGATATCTCGGTGGCCAGCCTTCTGGCCGGACAGCCTGACCTGACCCGGCGAGGGGCACGTCAGGCTGCATAGCACTTGACCGGACGCGGACGCTTTATAGAACAGCGCTGAACCGCTTGTGCAGCAAGCGTAAGCAGCTCCACTTTTTATAGCGTTTTTCGCTTGAACCCCGCCGAGGCTTCCATCAGCTTCTGGGTGTAGGGATCCTGCACCCGATGGGCGGCGAGGTCGGCTGAGGTGAGCATTTCGACCGTCTTGCCGCGTTGCATCACCATCAGGCGCTCGCACAGATGGGTCACCACCGCGAGGTCGTGGCTGACCATGATGAAAGTCAGGCCACGGCGCTGGCGCAGGTCTTCGAGCAGATTGAGAACTTCAGCCTGCACCGATGCGTCCAGCGCCGAGGTGGGCTCGTCGAGCAGCAAAATCTGCGGCTCCAGGATCAGCGCGCGGGCCACGGCAATGCGCTGGCGCTGGCCGCCCGAGAGCTGGTGCGGGTAGCGAAACCGAAAACCCGTGCCCAGCCCCACTTCGTCGAGCGCACGCTCGATGCGGGCCTGCTCGTCGCCAAAGCCGTGGATCGCCAGCGGCTCGGCCAGGATACGGTCGACCGTATGGCGCGGGTGCAAGGAACCGTAGGGGTCCTGAAACACCATCTGCACCAGACGCCGAAACGGCTTGGTGCCGGGTGCAGGCAAGGTTGCCGATGCCGTACCCGCCAACTGCACGGTACCCGCCACCACAGGTGCCAGACCGCAGATGCCACGCAGCACGGTGGACTTGCCCGAACCGGATTCGCCGACGATGCCAAAGCTCTCCCCGGGTTGCACGGTGAACGTTGTATCGGCCACCGCCACAAACTGCTCGTACACCACGCGCATGCCCTGCACAGTCAACCCAACAGCTGTCGTATTGCTCACAGCGCCCACTCCGGTTGGCGATTGAGGGTCGGCAAGGGGTGGCGGTTGTCACCGAGTTTGGGCAAGCAATTGAGAAGCCCCTGCGTGTAAGGATGCTTGGCACTGGCCAGGCCACCGGACTGCAGTTCTTCGACCACGCGCCCGGCGTACATCACCAGAATGCGGTCGCAGAAGGTGGACACAAGGCGCAGGTCGTGCGACACAAAAATCAGGCCCATGCCGCGTTGCACCACCAGCGCATCCAGAATGGACAGCACCTGCACCTGCACCGTCACATCCAGCGCCGAAGTAGGTTCGTCGGCAATCAGCAGATCGGGCTCGGCGATCAGCATCATGGCAATCATGGCGCGCTGGCCCATGCCGCCGGAAACCTCATGCGGATAGAGTTTGTAGACACGCTCGGGGTCGTCAATCTGCACCGCCTCCAGAGCCTGAAGCGCTTTCGTGCGTGCTTGCGCTTTGGACACGGTGCTGTGCGTGCGCAGGGTCTCCACAATCTGGTCGCCAATGGTCATCACCGGGTTGAGCGAGAACTTGGGGTCTTGCAGCACCATCGAAATGCGTCCGCCACGCAAAGCGCGACGCTCCCCGGCAGAGCAGTGCAGCAGGTCGACGCCGTTGAAGGCAAGCCGTTTGGCCGTTACCCTGCCTTCCGGCGCGGTGAGTCCCAGAATGGCGCGGCCGGTTTGGGATTTGCCCGAACCCGACTCACCCACAATCCCCAGGCGTTCACGCCCCAGGGTGAACGACACACCGCGCACGACTTCCACCCAGCCGCCATCGCGGTTAGGGAAGGCCACGTTGAGGTCTTCCACCACCAGCATGGGCGCAGCGCTATCGGGTGCGCCGCTCACTTGACCCCCTTCGGGTCGAGCGCATCGCGCAAACCATCGCCCAGCAGGTTAAAGGCCAGGCTGATCAGAAAAATGGCTGCGCCGGGTGCCGCAGCCACCCACCACTGGTCCAGCACATACTGACGCCCGGCGGCAATCATGGCACCCCACTCCGGGCTGGGCGGCTGCGCGCCCAAGCCCAGAAACCCCAGACCAGCCGCAGTGAGGATGATGCCGGCCATATCCAGCGTCACCCGTACGATCACGGACGACACGCACAGCGGCATGATGTGCTTGAACACAATGCGCCAGGGCGACGCACCAATCAGTTGCACCGCCGCGATGTAATCGGTCTGGCGGATAGTGAGCGTCTCGGCGCGCGCCATGCGGGCGTACGGTGGCCATGAGGTGATGGCAATCGCAATGACCGCGTTTTCAATGCCCGGGCCGAGGGCGGCGACAAATGCCAGCGCCAGAATCAGGCGGGGGAAGGCCAGAAAAATGTCGGTGATGCG
>CAJBVC010000158.1 GCA_903958915.1 uncultured beta proteobacterium | reverse complement strand
CAGAAAGCGCACCTTCAGAATTGCGACCAGTGTCGCGGGCAAGCAGTTCAGGATGACACTGGGGCATTGGCCTACCTGAACAACCAGTTTGGCGTTGCATCGTTCTTTCTGAATCGAAGTGCGAGCCCATCCCCATCCCCCCGCCCTTCAAAGCGTTCTCCATGCTGAATCCAGCTTTTTATCTGACGGTCAGTTAGTGTGCCCATGATCTGTACCCAAAATTCTGTACCCAGTGTACGTTGGGTACAGGTTTGAGTACAGAGAAATCCTGCAATTCTTTGGCCAAAAATAGTTTGGTTTGAAACGGCAGTTGACGAAAAAAAGACCGCTACAGAGGCGGTCTTCATAGGAGAAAGAGGGATTCTTGGGACGGTTTGATACAGCTTGGTCGAGTTTGAAAAAACTTACTCTATGTTCTGCACCTGTTCGCGCATTTGCTCGACCAGAACCTTCATGTCAACCGAGATGTGGGTAAGTTCCAGTGCGGCCGATTTGGAGCCCATGGTGTTGGCCTCGCGGTGCAGTTCCTGAATCAAAAAGTCCAGCCGTTTTCCGATTTCACCGCCTTTTTTTATCAGGCGCTCAATCTCGTCCAGGTGCGAGCCCAAGCGCGTAATTTCCTCGGCCACATCAATGCGGATCGCAAATGCAGTGGCTTCCGTCAGGGCGCGGTCCTGGGCCGTCTCAGGCAGGGTGGTGCCGTCGGTCAGCGCCATGGCGTCTTTCCATCGTGTCAGAAAGCGCTGGCGGTTTTGCTCCACCAGTTGGGGAATCAGCGGTATCGCCTGCTGCGCCAATGCCCGCAGCTGTGCGAGGTGGTCGAGCAACATGGTTGAAAGTCTCGCTCCCTCGCGGGCACGGGCGTCCAGCAGTGCCTTGAGTGCCCTGTCGGCAAGCGGCAAAACGGCAGTGCCCCAGTCATGGGTGCCAGTCTGCTCGGCAGCAGACAGGCGGATAACGTCGGCCACGCTCAAGGGAGCAGCGCAGGGGAGCCAGGCCTTGACGCTGTCTTGCACGGTGTTGAGCCGTTGCAGCATGCGCGGCGTTGGGTCTGCCACTGCGGTTGCGGCCGCTATTTCAATGGAGGCACGCACCTCGACCTTGCCGCGTTTGAGCTTGGTCTGTAACAAGTCGCGCAGTGCCGGCTCAAACTGGCGCAGATCCTCCGGCAATCGAAACGACAGATCGAGAAACCGGCTGTTGACCGAACGGATCTCCAGTCCTAGTTGGCCGACAGGCAATTTACTGTCCGATTCTGCGCCCCCAGTGTTCGTGCTTTGCTGTGCACTGGCGTACCCTGTCATGCTATAAACTGGCATTTCCCATTCCTGGTTCTTTAAACGACCTTGAGAATAACCCGGTTCAGACAGATCAGACGCGTGTTCAACTCTTAATTTATGTCGAAGGTCAAGCCATCCCCCTTACCCCCTGACACCACTATTGGCGGTTATCGCGTCATTCGCAAAGTGGCAGCCGGCGGATTCGGGTTGGTGTATCTGGCGCTGGATGCCGATGGTCAGCGGGTGGCTGTTAAGGAATACTTGCCGTCGTCACTGGCGACCCGTGCCCCAGGCGAGTTGTTGCCACAGGTGCAGCCCGAAAAGCTCTCGCTCTACCGTTTGGGCTTGAAGAGTTTCTTTGAAGAGGGGCGCTCGCTGGCCCAAATTTCACACCCTTCGGTGGTGAGCGTGTTGAACTTTTTCCGCGAGAACGAGACCGTTTACATGGTGATGAATTACCTGGAGGGCGCAGCCCTTCAGGATTTCATCGTGACTGCGCGTGACCTCAAGCAGAGCAAGGTGTTTCGTGAATCGACCATTCGTTCACTGTTTGACGAGATTTTGCGCGGATTGCGGATCGTGCACCAGCACAAGAT
>CAJBVC010000157.1 GCA_903958915.1 uncultured beta proteobacterium | reverse complement strand
GCCACCCCAGCCCCAAAGCAATCACGGCGATGACAGCGAGACTGTTCAGTGCAAAGCGTCGCCTCAAATTGAATGGCGTACTGAAGGTGGTTTGGGTCATCAAAGTCGTTGGAGCACGGTAGCCCCCGTTTTTACCAGCTAAATTGCCCCAACAGCGACCCCAGCCACGACTTCGACCGTTTATTGCCTGAAGGCAAAGCAGTCACATCTTCGTCACTTAGGCCATCTAGCGCAGACCCCGCGCTCGCGCCATGGACGTCCTCCACTTCATCACCGAACTTCGTCGCCACGTACCCTCGCAAGAACCAGGTAAGCGGTCGATCTGCAACCGCGGGAATGTGTGCCCAGTGCACTCCAAACCACTCAATGAGCATGTCTTCAATGGCATACCACTCCTCGGCAACAAGGGCGCCTGCATGCGACCAGTCGTTTGCGGGGTTGAAGGAGTGGGGATGCCAGAAACCACTTTCCGGATCATGCCGCACGCCCGGACGAGAGTCGCCTTCAGACAGCGTCAAGCCAGCCGACTTGGCCACCCAATAGTTCAGCAGACGCCCGTCGAGCCGTTTCACGTTCATGTTTGCCCCTCAGTCGGTGGCTGCATAGCGCCACTGTAGGCAGCCTTCTCCGCATAGAGCATGCCAATGCGATCAACGCGCAGACCGGCCGGAAAGCAGTTGATTTCATTGATGAAAATAGATGAAGCCGAGCACGTTGCGGTCGCGTTTGGGGACAGTTGGGGGAAATCCCCCGCCGCGCTGGGGCAAATCGCGCAATCGCCACGTCAACCACTGCTTCATCTTTCCAGAACCACTTGATTTCATTGAGAATTTTCGGGTTCACTGCGATTGGCACGGAATACGCTAAACAGACTCGTCACCCAAGAGGAATGACAGGTTTTCACAATCCAACTGGAAGGAATATTCTCATGTTCAACACAACCAAAACTTCAGCCATCGTCGCAACAGCACTGTTTTTTGCCATTAGCGCACTCGCCCCTTTGACCGCCTCGGCCCGGGAAGGCGGTGCCAGAAGCATCGGCAACGGAGTCAAATGCTACAACGCGTCCGTCCTGCAAGCCAACGGAACCTACAAGATTGAGCGCGTCTGCCGCAAGGGCGTCTAAGCAGTACCGTCTGACCAGCACCTCAACCCCACAGCACTCCCAACCGCCCAAGCACCTCGGGTGCCATGGCCTCGCGCGGTGTCACCAGCGCTCCATCGAGCGCCGTGTGCGCCAACGACAACGGCTGGTCTCTGCCAATGATGCGAATCGCTTCTGCGGCAATGCGCTGGGCGTGGCCTGCGTTCTTCATGAGATTGGCAATCGCTGCGTCTGCGGTGACATGCGCCTCTTTGGGGTGCCAGCAGTCGTAGTCAGTCACCATGGCCAGGGTTGCGTAGGCCATTTGCGCCTCGCGGGCCAATTTGGCCTCCGGCATATTGGTCATGCCGATCACACTGGCCCCCATACCACGGTACCAATGGGACTCGGCCATGCTGGAAAATTGCGGGCCTTCGATACACACATAGGTTCCGCCGCGGTGCAACTGTGAGTGGGTGTTCAAACCCAAGTCCGTGATGGCCTGCGCAAACACTTCCGACAGCGCCGCGCACACCGGCTGTGCCATAGACACGTGCGCGACCGCGCCCTCACCAAAGAAGGTTGAGTCGCGCCGCCTGGTCAAGTCAATGAACTGGTCTGGCAGCACAAAGTCCAGCGGGCGCATTTCCTCACGCAGGGAGCCCACCGCCGAGAACGAAAGCACGTAGCGCACACCCATTTGCCGCAGGGCATACAGGTTGGCACGGTAGGGCACCTCGGATGGAATCAGGCGGTGCCCGCGCCCATGACGCGCCAGAAACGCCACCCGTGTGCCATCCACTTCGCCGGTCACGATCGGGGCTGATGGTTTGCCGTACGGCGTGTCCACGTCATGCTCGCGCACATTGCACAAAGCGTCCATCTGGTACAGGCCGCTGCCACCGATTACACCCACCAATGCCGTTGTCATGGTTTCACTACCCCGTTTGAAAGAATGTCAAGAACACACAGAAGTTACCTGCGGCAACGCTAGTGGGCGTCCATCAGCGCGCCGCCACAACTACTGCCTTGCCCGGCGGTGCACCCGTAGCAATGCTCGGCGACGCGAATGGCCCGACCGGCAGGGTCTTCCTGCAGAAGATTCCGAAGGTGGGGTGTACGTGCGGGCCTGCGCGGACCGCTCGGTGCATCTGGCAATGCCAGCCCGAGCTGCTGGTTGAAGTCGCAGTCATACAGGTTGCCCTGCCAGTCCACGCTGATGGTGTTCATGCACATCACGCCCGCCAGGTTGCCAGCGGCAAAGTTCTCCTTTAACAGGCGCATGTAGTCGTTGAACTGCCCTTTGGAGATCAGCATCGAACCAAAGCGTTGAATCGGCATGTTGGTGATGGCAAAGAGTTCGTTAAAAACGATGTGAAAGTGCTCCCACAACTCGCGCTTGTAGTCGGCCTGCAGTCGCAACTGGTCTGGAGGCAGGCTGGCACCTTGCGGGTTGTAGACCAGGTTGAGCGTGAGCGCCGAGTCTGCCTGTCCATAGCCGAGCGCATTGAGCTGCTGCAGCGCGGCAATGCTTTTGTCGAAGGTGCCGGCACCGCGCTGCTGGTCTACGTTCTTGACCGAGTAGCAGGGCAGCGACGCCACGATTTCAACCTGGTTTTCTGCAAGAAACTGCGCCAGACCTTCCTGCCCAGGCTCGTACAGAATGGTCAGGTTGCAGCGGTCCATCACGCGGATACCGAGCCGACGCGCGGTGCGCACCAGCGACCTGAACTGCGGATGCAATTCGGGCGCACCCCCGGTGAGGTCCAGTACCTCGATGTCACGAGCCTTCAACACCTGCTCGACCAGGAGCAGATTCTCCTGGTCCATCATTTCGGTACGGTTGGGGCCCGCATTGACATGGCAATGCAGGCATGACTGGTTGCATTTGTACCCCAGGTTGACCTGCAGGGTGGTCAGGCGCTGGCGCTGGAGAGGCGGAAATTCGGTGGCTTGTAGCAATGGAAGGGTAGCGTGCATACCGAATTCTTACACCTCGCCGTTCAAGGCACACTGGGAACCATGCAAAACACCCCACGCCGGAACGTTCTTTTGGCTGCTGCCGTATGCCTTGCTGCCCTGCAGACACTCGCATCAGAGAGCCAGATCACCCCGTTCTCCGCAGCCAAAACCGAACTACCCCCCGCTCCCTGGCGCGCGGTAGGCGTGCCAGGCGGCAAAATCCCATTGACCGCATTCACGGTCATGGAACTGGACGGCCAACGGGTATTGCGCATTGAAGCGCACAAGTCGTACGGTACGCTGGTGCATGCGCTGCCCGACCGCACAACAAACCCGAGCGCCCAACTCCGCTGGCGCTGGCGGCTCGACAAAGGCCTGCAAGGCACCAATCTGCGCGAGCGCGCCGGGGACGACAGCCCGCTCAAGGTGTGCGTGTCGTTTGACCTGCCACTGGACAAACTGGGCCTGATCGAAAGAAGCCTGCTGCGCTTCGCGCG
>CAJBVC010000156.1 GCA_903958915.1 uncultured beta proteobacterium | reverse complement strand
CGATCTCGAATCTTTTTTCTTTTGCAACCGCTTCAATATCATCCACTGCGGCAAATGCTTTGCCGTTGGGTGAGTCTTCATATACGACACCCATTTTCTTGAATTGGAATATATCCGCGAACACTTGCAACTGTTGCTTGTACCGCACCGGATCCAAATGTGCCCAGACCTTTTGGCGCCCGGACGAATCTGCGGCCTTGACGATTCCAGACTTGACGGCATTGCTGGTAGAGAACACCATGATCTTTGACTGAACGTCCTCAACCGACATTAATTTGCCAGCGACCGTACCCATCACGATCAATAAGTCGGAATCCTTTTTTTGACTAAATCGCTTTACAACCTCGCCCTCTTGTCCCGGAATGGATTTGAGCGAGTAGTAACTGTCAGGCACGAACTCTATAAACGAACTGAATTCTTTCTGACTACTGATGTAGCTCCACATCTCCTTGGTGTCAGTTTGACCCCAGGTATACGGAATCCTCTCTACTCCTTTAACCCAACCGCGCGACTCAAGACCTTTGAGTAGGTAGTAAAGTGTCCCGGCATAGTTTGCGTAGGGCCCGGTTTCGACGTACGCAACGCGCCACCGTTTGCCTTGATTGAGGCTCGGAGCGTTCAAAGTATCCCCGCTGGCCGCCACTGCAGTGAGTGACGCGCAGAGCATCAGGCAGACAAACTTGACGAGTAAGTACAACTTCTTCATGAGTTCTTCCCTAAATCCAGAGCAAGAGGCACTGCCGCTGGATGAAATGACGAAATGACGGTCTCTATTATGTCTCGATTGCCGCTTGTTCAGGACGAAACAAGCGACTCAATGTGTGATTCCTGCGCAGCAGGGGACCGTGTGCTGAGGGATAACAATTGCATCACCGTTGGTACCAGATTGCTTCCACAGACCCATTCCACATGAACAGATCGTCAGGCCAGGGCCATCAAGGGTTCGAATCGCAATCAGCTTCGTCCGAGAATTGCTTGGGCAGCGGCTAAATCATCGACCGTATCGATATCGGTGACACAGCCCACGTCCTCCACTTCCAATGAGAAGGCAACATTTGCCTGCAGG
The DNA here is from genome assembly GCA_903958915.1 of uncultured beta proteobacterium. Taxonomy (GTDB): domain Bacteria; phylum Pseudomonadota; class Gammaproteobacteria; order Burkholderiales; family Burkholderiaceae_C; genus Allorhodoferax. Next base: position 12,124 of record CAJBVC010000156.1, on the reverse strand, counting down.
ATGAAGCGGGCCCCTGCCGACCCCTGCAAATTCTGCAACTCCGACTTGTATCGAGCTGAGAATCCAACCGGGTGCCCCCGCCTACTTTGGTAAACCGGCACAGCAATGGGGTGCCTTTCAAGTGCGTCCGCGACCTTGCACAATGTGCTGCTCCTGATCAAAGGGAGGTCGCCAGGGAGGATCAGCCACCCATCTGCGTCTGCGGTCGCACACACGGCTGCCGCAATGGAGTCCCCCATTCCAGGGTGGGGCCTAGTTTCTACATGGTAGGGCAACCCGCTTGCACGTACCGCGTCAATTGTGTGTTGCAGAACCGATGTGCCGTGCAGCAACGCTTCCAACTTTGAGCCGTGTCCACCGGTAGCTTGGTAGCGAGTTCCGCGACCGCTGGCAAGAATCAAGACTGTGGCATTCGCGCGCACAGCGACGGCTCCGTCCAGGATTGCGCAATGTGTCTTGCAAAATGACGCGCCCAAAGTCGAACAATGTATGTCATCACGCTGATACAAGAACAAACAAAGTAGCTTCGTTGCGCCAAAAAAGAAATTACTCCGACAAAAATGACACCAGTGGGTAGTAAAGGGTGTATCAAAAAAACATCTATCCAGGGGTAACCCGGACATACATTGGTGGACCGTGACATTTGCGGGCTAGTAGTCACCACTGCCGCCGCTGGCCAGACTCTCAAACTTGGTGATTGGGCGTAGAAACGCCAGTTTGACAGTTCCGGTTGGCCCGTTGCGCTGTTTGGCAATTATGACTTCTGCCACACCAGGTTCCTTGCAGGCATCCTTGGTGTAATACTCGTCACGGTAGATGAACATGATGATGTCCGCATCCTGCTCAATGGCACCGGACTCGCGCAGGTCACTCATCATGGGGCGTTTGTCGGGCCGTTGCTCAACGCTTCGATTGAGCTGCGAGAGCGCAATCACCGGGCACTTCAGTTCCCGCGCCAACATCTTCAGACCGCGGGATATTTCACCAAGCTCTGTGGCACGATTTTCGCCATCGCTGGAACTTCCGCTCATAAGCTGGAGGTAATCGACAACGATCAAACCGAGCTGACCACACTGGCGCGCCAAGCGCCTGGCGTTTGCGCGCAACTCGCTGGAAGTCAATCCGGCGCTTTCGTCGATATGCAGAGAAATGGTCCGTAGTTTTTCAATGGCTTCAGACAATCGCGGCCACTCATCGTCCGTCAACCGTCCAGTGCGCAGATGCCCTTGGTCGATACGACCGATAGAGCCCACGATACGCACTGCCAACTGGGATGCACCCATCTCCATCGAAAAAACTGCGACAGGCAACCCTTCGTGCAACGCGACATGCTCGGCAATGTTGATGGCCAACGCGGTTTTTCCCATGGAAGGACGCGCTGCCAGAACGATCAGGTCACCGGCTTGCAAACCCGCAGTCATACGGTCCAGATCGTAGAAACCGGTCGGCACCCCCGTGACATCATTCGGGTTATCGGCCATCTCCTGCACACGATCCAAGAGCTTGACAACCAGTGAGTCCATTGCCTGAAACCCTTGATTGTTCCGCTTTCCTTGCTCTCCAATATTGAAAATCTTTTGCTCTGACTCGTCGACAATGTCTGCGACAGGGCGCCCTTTTGGATTGAATGCGTTCGTGGCAATTTCGTCGCTGGCAGTCACCAGCTTTCGCAACAGGGACCGATCTCGAACGATCTCTGCATATCGCCGGATATTGCTAGCGCTTGGCACATACTGTGCCAAAGAATTCAGGTAGGCAAGACCGCCGACGTCGTCCGACTTGCCCTGATTTTGAAGGTATTCAAACACCGTAATCACATCGGCAGGTTTGCTCGTATTGACAAGTGCTCCAATGGCCCCGTAGATCAAACGGTGCTCGTACCGATAGAAGTCATCGTCGACCAGAATGTCACCAATGCGGTCCCAGGCATTGTTATCGAGCAAAAGCCCACCTAAAACGCTCGACTCGCCCTCAATCGAATGAGGTGGAACGCGTAGCTGTGCAATCTCCCGGTCCTGGGTATAGTCGTTGATGGCGGTGAGTACGGCTGACATGGTTATTTCCCTCGAGCCAATGATGCTACGCTGAACCAGGAATGGCGTCGAGGGAATGCCTGGGTGTAACGATGGTAAATGGTGTGGATAAAGTGTGCAGAACGCTACCCGAACTGAACCAGAATGGCAAAAGCCGCCGGGGTACTCCCCAAGCGGCTTTGTTAGTCAGATGAAAGCCTGCAAGCAGGCTAGTTGTAAGTTGCTTAGGCAGTTTCGCCGTAGACCGACACAGTGATATCTACCACCACATCGGTGTGCAGCGCAACACTGACCGAACTGTCTCCCACCGTCTTGATGGGACCGTTGGGCATACGCACTTGCGCCTTTGCAACCTTGTAGCCATTCTTTACCAATTCATCGGCGATATCGGAGTTCGTAACGGAGCCGAACAGACGCCCGTCAACACCTGCTTTTTGGGTCAACTTGATGGTTGTACCACCGAGTTTGACACCTAAAGCCTGTGACTCAGCGAGCTTGGCTGCGGCCGCTTTTTCAAGTTCGGCGCGCTTGGCCTCAAACTCCGCCTTCGCGGATGCCGTAGCGCGTCGCGCACGGCCGGATGGGATGAGGAAATTGCGAGCGTATCCGTCTTTCACTTTGACGATTTCACCCAAATTGCCGAGATTGACTACTTTGTCGAGCAGAATAATTTGCATGGTTATTGCTCCTTAAATCTTGTGCTGGTCGCTGTAAGGCAGCAACGCAAGGAAACGGGCACGCTTGATCGCGGTATTGAGTTGCCGCTGGAAAATTGCACGGGTTCCAGTCAAACGGGCTGGAATAATTTTGCCATTTTCGGCGATGAAATCTCGCAAGGTATCGATATCCTTGTAGTCAATTTCTTCTACCCCCGTCACTGTGAAGCGGCAAAAACGTTTGCGCTTGAACAAAAGAGACTGCGTATTGCGCTTGGGGCGCTTGTCTTTATTGAATTTCTTGAACGTTGCCATAAGAGGCTCCTAAAAATTAATCTTGCAAAAAATCTTGAATTTGAAAAACAACCGATTTACCTTGACGGGCGTTGCTCAGAAAACCGCTGAAAGTCCAGATACTGCCTATTGCCTGTTTAGCCAGACTCTCCGCTAAAGTTCCAAATGCAACTGCCTTGATTACCAACTTCACCTTTCGGTTGACTCCTGCCTGGTTCACCGTGGAATCATGTTCCAACTGAAGATTCAGGGCAGGCAAACCGGCGGGCGTGTACCGAAGTGACTCAGCTGCAACGATAGAAGCATGCAACTGCAGTGAATTGGCGGTCACCTTTTCCGTCAGTAAACTTTGCCGTTTTAGGCTTGGTACTCAGCTTGTTGGGTCTTGCGCGTTTCTTCGCGCTCTACAGTCTTCATCATGGAAGATGGGCCCGTTTCAGCTTTTTTCTTCAAAACCGTCAAATGGCGAAGAACAGCATCGTTGAACTTGAAAGCATGCTCCAGTTCAGACATGACAGCCTGATCGGCTTCAATGTTGACACACAGATAGTGCGATTTTGCGAGCTTGTTGATCATGTAAACCATCTGACGACGGCCCCAATCTTCGACGCGGTGGACTTTGCCCCCACCGGCAGTGATCATGCCCTTGTAACGCTCCAGCATGGCTGGAACTTGCTCGCTCTGATCCGGATGGATCATGAGAATAATTTCATAGTGACGCATTAAGACTCCTTTTGGGTAACCCGATAATCAAAATATCCCCGGGTAAGAAAAAAGCTACCCTCCGCGTCTAATGGAGGTGCAGCAAGGCGAAGCCCGCGATTATATCGCATCGCGACTAGATGGCGGTGTCTTCCAACTCAATGTGATTGGCAGCGTTTGCATGCGGCCTGGTAACGATTGTCAAGATCACCGTGGTCACAACGCCGGCCGCAACGCCAAACACTCCCGCCGACACGGGTTGAATTCCCCACCAAAGCCCTTCGGCTGCGAGTCCCAGATAAGACCTCACCCCAGGCTGATTAATCACCATGTAGTACACCGTGACCCCCAAGCCAATCAGCATGCCACCCACTGCCGCGATGCGCGTGGTGTCACGCCAGAAAATGCCCAGAACCATTGCAGGTACAAAGGCAGCCCCAGCCAGTGAAAAAGAGGCCGACACCAGGTACAGAATGCCGGCCGGTCGTTGGGCTGCGACATACGCCGCCACCAAAGCCACGATTAACAGTGCGAATTTGGACCACATGACGCGTCGCATGGTCTCAGCCTTGTCGGTGCCCCCCCTAAAGTAAACATCGTGTGCCAGTGCATTTCCAATGGTAAGTAGCAGCCCATCGGCGGTGGACAATGCAGCCGCCAACGCTCCAGCTGCGACCAGGACCGAAAACACATAGGGAAGCCCACCAATCTCGGGCGTAGCAAACATGACCAAATCAGCGCCTACGCTCAGCTCGGCAAATTGCAGGAGTCCGTCACCATTAATGTCGGTCACCGCCAACAGCGTTGGGTCTCGGGCCCATTGCGACACCCAATGTGGCAGGCTATCAAACGGTTGGCCGACCAGATTCGACATGATTTCGTACTTTACCAACACGGCCAATGCGGGCGCCGACAAATACAGGGCAGAAATAAAGAGCAGCGACCATGCGACAGACGTGCGGGCCTCCGCCACGGAAGGTGTCGTATAAAAACGGGTGAGCAAGTGCGGCAAACCTGCAGTGCCCACCATCAGACAGAATACGAGGGCAACAAAGTTCAGCCGACTTTTGGAAAATGTCTCTCTTTCCAACGCGGTTCCATCAGGATCGCCTGCATAGGGCTGCGTATGGCGAGGCATGCCTCCCAGCGGTCGCGCGCGCGCAAGATTCTCGGACATCAGCTGAGTCCAGCGCTCCCGAGCCGCCTGAACATCCTTTGGCAGGGCCGCTAGCTCACGTCGCAATTTCACCGACAGTTCATCGTCCGATTTGCCGGTGCCAAGCGCACGCAGCTGGTTACGATATTCCTCACGATCATTTCGCAATGCGGCTTCAGGGTCCTTCAACTTATGCGCGTAGACCTCGGCTCGTCGCTGGTATTCCACGATGACTTGCCGCTCAGCAGGATCTTCCAGCAAGCGCTTCTCGATTTGTGTAATTTGCTGCAGTTGTTGGGCGATGGCCCACGGGGCCAATGGGCTGCCGACCTGCTTGTAGGCGAGCCAGGATACCGGGATCAAAAACGCCAAAATAATCAGCACGTACTGCGTCACTTGGGTCCAGGTGACTGCACGCATCCCGCCAAGGAACGAGCAAACCAGCACCCCGCCAAGCCCCAGAAGAATTCCAATCTCAAAGTGCACGCCGGTCAAACGCGAGGTAATGAGTCCTACACCGTACAACTGGGCGACAACGTAGGTGAATGAGCACAGCACCGCCGCGAAAGCCGCCAGCAAACGCGGCCAACGCCCACCAAAGCGCATCGCGAAAAAATCTGGGACGGTATAGATGCCGAGCCGACGCAAATACGGCGCCACAAGCAAGGCAACCAGGCAAAAACCACCCGTCCACCCGAGGATGTACGCCAATCCGCCCGCATGGTCAGCGTTGCCGGAGAAGCCTTGCAGATACAGTCCGCCCGCAAGACTGATGAATGAAGCAGCACTCATCCAATCGGCCGCCGTTGCCATGCCGTTGTAGAACGCAGGGATGCGGCGCCCAGCAACGTAATACTCGGATGCATCAGAAGTACGTCCGTAAACGCCAACGCCTGCGTACAACACCAGCGTTGTCAGCAGGAACAGTCCTGCAATCCACGCTTTGGACAACCCCTGCTGCTCGGCTAGCGCCAAAAGCGCCAAAAAGAGCAGCAGGCCTGCCACATAGACTCCAAATCGCCGGTGTATCCGATGTGTGTACCGTCGATAGTCCCCAGGGTCAATGCCTCGGGGCGTGCTCTCGCCCCTGTTGGTGCGCCAAGCGAATAATCCAACGATCAGCACAAAGAAGAGCATCGAACCCTGCGCGGCAAACCAAAACCCCACAGGCCACCCAAAGATCTCAAACTGCAGGTCATTCGCAAAAAAGACGATGCCAAACGCAAAAATGAACCACAGCGACAACAATCCCAAATGCAGGGACTTGCTTCTCGCGTCGAACCAAACTCTCATGCTTGGGCAAGTTGCTGCCAGGTAGCGATCACTGAATCCGGGTTGAGTGAAATCGACGAGATTCCCTCTTCTTTCAACCAGAGCGCAAAGTCCGGATGATCACTCGGGCCCTGGCCACAGATCCCGACATACTTGTTGTGCTTCTTACAGGCGTCGATCGCCATCTTGATCAGCGACTTCACCGCCGGGTCCCGTTCATCGAAATCAGCCGCCAGCAATGCAAGACCGGAATCACGATCAAGCCCCAAGGTGAGTTGCGTCAGGTCGTTCGATCCAATGGAAAATCCGTCAAAATATTGCAAAAAGTCATCGGCCAAAAGCGCATTGCTCGGAATTTCACACATCATCACTAGTTTGAGATCGTTATCACCGCGACGCAATCCATGGTGAGCCAGCAATCCCACCACGCGTCGCGCCTGATCCACGGTACGGACAAAGGGAACCATGACCTGCACGTTCTCCAACCCCATGTCGTTGCGCACGCGCTTGAGGGCTTCGCATTCCATCCCAAACGCTTCACCAAACTCCGCACTGATGTAGCGCGCCGCACCACGAAAACCGAGCATCGGATTTTCTTCTTCGGGTTCATAACGACTGCCCCCGATGAGTTTGCGGTACTCGTTGCTCTTGAAATCAGACAACCGAACGATGACGGGTTTGGGCCAGAATGCTGCCGCGATAGTGGCCACACCTTCGGCAACCCGATCCACGTAAAAAGCCCTTGGGGAAGCATGCCCGCGTGCTACCGACTCAACCGCCTTTTTTAGGTCGGCATCAATGTTGGGGTAGTCCAATATGGCCTTTGGATGAACCCCAATGTTGTTGTTGATGATGAACTCCAGTCTTGCCAAACCAACACCTTGGTTGGGAAGCTGGCAAAAATCAAACGCCAATTGGGGATTACCGACATTCATCATGATCTTTACCGGGATGTCTGGCATGGTGCCGCGCTGCACTTCCGATACTTCGGTCTCGAGCAGTCCGTCGTAAATGAATCCAGTGTCTCCCTCGGCGCAACTGACCGTGACCAGCATGCCCTCTTTGAGTCGGTCGGTTGCATCGCCACACCCCACAACTGCCGCAATACCCAGTTCGCGAGCAATGATGGCCGCATGGCATGTTCGCCCACCCCGGTTGGTGACAATCGCCGCCGCCCGCTTCATTACAGGTTCCCAATTGGGGTCAGTCATATCAGTCACCAGGATGTCGCCGGTCTGGACTTTGTCCATTTCGCTGGTGTTGTGAACAATGCGCACTGGCCCGGTGCCAATTTTTTGCCCTATGGCACGCCCTTCGACCAGTACCGCACCTTTGCCTTTGAGTTTGTAGCGATACTCGACTTGATTGCCGACTTGGCTCTTGACAGTTTCAGGACGTGCCTGAAGGATATACAGTTGACCGTCGACACCGTCCTTTCCCCACTCGATGTCCATGGGGCGACCATAGTGGGATTCAATGACCAGCGCGTATCGCGCCAACTGCTCCACGTCAGCATCTATCAGCGAGTAGCGATTACGCATTTCCGTCGGCACGTCAGTGGTTTTCACCAGATTGCCTGTTTCCGCTTTTTCCTGCGCGGTAGTGAACTCCATCAGCAACAATTTGGAACCCAGATTGCGGCGAACAATGGCGCGCTTGTTTGCTCGCAGCATGGGCTTGTGAACATAAAATTCATCCGGATTCACGGCACCCTGCACTACCGTCTCACCCAAGCCATAACTTGCCGTAATGAAAACAACATCGGAAAAACCCGATTCCGTGTCGATGGTGAACATCACACCTGCAGCGCCCAAATCAGAACGCACCATTCGCTGAACACCTGCACTTAAGGCAACGTGCTCATGCGCAAAGCCCTTGTGCACCCGATAGCTGATGGCGCGGTCGTTGTAAAGGGACGCAAATACCTCGCGAATCTTGTGCAAAACCTCATCAATGCCGACCACATTCAAAAATGTTTCTTGCTGCCCGGCAAACGACGCGTCTGGCAAGTCCTCCGCCGTGGCTGAAGAGCGAACCGCAAATGACGCCTTCGGATTACCGGCACTCAGAGTGGCATAAGCTTGGCGAATCCCTGACGCCAGGTCCTCAGGAAACGGCTGCGCTTCAACCATCGCTCTAATCTCGGCGCCCACCAACGCCAATGCTCGGACATCTTCCGTGTCCAGGGTTTGCAGCTTCGCGTTGATCCTGTCTGCGAGATTCTCAAATTTCAGGAATTGCCGGAAAGCATGGGCAGTCGTGGCAAAACCTGTCGGAACCTTCACTCCATCAGGGAGATGCGAAATCATTTCGCCCAAACTTGCGTTCTTTCCCCCAACAGACTCGACATCGGTCATTCTCAGGTTCTCGAACGGTACGACCAGGTCGGTCGGTTTAAACAGCATAGACATGAATAACTCCTGAAGTTGAAACCGATTTGCTGTTCCAGAAACGTTTGTGGTCCCAGAACGCAGCCGCAGATTCCTCTTCACCTCGCGCAGGTTTTCTTGTGAGACGCGACGAAAACTGAAAATGCGCTAAATTGGGGTCATTGTAGGGTTGTACAGCATGTCCCATCGCACCGTATTTTTTGTATCCGACGGCACCGGCATTACCGCCGAAACCTTTGGCAACGCTATCCTTGCGCAGTTTGAAGCGAGCGCGAGGCACGTGCGACTGCCCTTCATCGATACGGTGGACAAAGCACACCAGACTGTTCGTCAGATCAACCACGCCGCTGAAGTCGATGGACGTCGACCCATTGTCTTTTCCACCTTGGTGAACATGGAAATTCTCCAGGTCATCCAGGATGGGTGCCACGGCATGCTACTGGACATGTTCGCCACTTTTGTGCGCCCTTTGGAAGATGAACTGGGCCTCAAGTCCAATCACCGTATTGGCCGCTTCAGTGATGCCAGCAAGAGCAAGGAGTACCAGGACCGCATTGAAGCCATCAATTTTTCACTTGCGCACGATGACGGGCAATCGAATCGCGATCTGGATCAGTCCGATGTGATTCTCGTTGGAGTCAGTCGTAGCGGTAAGACACCAACGTCCCTCTACCTGGCAATGCAATATGGACTGAAAGCTTCCAATTACCCACTGATTCCGGATGATTTTGAGAGGCGCCAACTCCCGCCTGCTTTGACACCCCACAAGGGCAAAATTTTTGGACTCACGATTCAGCCAGAGAGACTGAGCGAGGTTCGCAACGAACGGCGTCCCAATTCACGATATGCATCGCTAGAGAACTGTCGGATGGAAGTGAGCGAAGCAGAATCCATGATGCGCCGCTCAGGAATTCGATGGTTATCCACGACAACCAAATCCATCGAGGAGATTTCAACCACTATTCTGCAGGAACTCCATCCTGAACGATTGGCGTACTGAGGCCCGTTGTGGTCTGTGGGAAAGTCACAATGTGTTCAAGTTCGGCTCGAATCCCGATGCGGTCCCCCACTGCATGGCCCTGATGTTTCAATACCGAAGCCAGCACAGTTTCCCCTGAGTCCAGACGCAATGTGTACAGAAACTCTGACCCACGAAACGTCATCTGGACGACGTCGGCCCTAAAGGGCGACTCCATATCGATGAATATGTCATCGGCGCGCATTAACACATCGCACGCGCCGTCGGAATCGCAGTCCATGCGCCGATCCGATGCTGTCACCTGAAAACTACCCAAAGGAGTTCGCAATTCCATGACTCCGTGAGATTGCACGTAGCGCGCACTTGCGAATTGGCCATGTCCGATAAAGCTCGCCACAAAGCGTGTGCTCGGACGATGGTAAACCGAGTATCCATCGTCCCATTGGTGCAGGCGCCCCTGTGCCATCACCCCCACACGATCCCCCATTGCAAACGCCTCCTGCTGATCGTGGGTGACCAGCAACGCAGTTGTCCGCGCCTCCTTGAGGATGCTTCGCACCTCGAGTGCGAGGCGTTCGCGCATCTCGACATCCAAATTGGAAAACGGTTCGTCCAACAACAGCAGGTGTGGCTGGGGCGCCAAAGCCCGAGCCAAAGCCACGCGTTGCTGCTGCCCCCCGGACAATTCATGGGGGTAACGAGCTGCATTTGGGGTCATACCCACCAGATTCAGAACTTCACCCACACGGGCTTTACGCTTCGGACCGCTCCATCCATGCAGACCAAATTCAATATTCTTGCCCACCGTCATATGGGGAAACAGCGCGTAATCCTGAAAGACCATGCCAACCCGACGACTTTGCGCCGGCACGTGCACCTGGACACTGCTGACTCGCAAGGAAGCAAGCCAAATTTCCCCGGCGGCCAGCGGCTCCAAACCAGCAACCGCGCGCAGCAAGGTCGTCTTTCCGCAACCGGACGGGCCAATCAGCACACCAATTTCCCCAACCTGCAAACCCAGAGACACACCGTCGACCGACGGTGACGTACGACCACGATGGCGAACCCCGATATCAATCAGATCAAGAAACATTCCGGGGATTGTAGGGTTGGCTGTTCAAAATTTGCGGTATGGTGCGCGCCATGCAACGGTTTCTTCGAACCTTACTGTGGACGCTCGTGGTCCTGCTCGTATTGCCGGTGGCCACCTTGCTGGCTTCCTGGCTGCAAGGCAATGCCCAGGCCTGGGAGATACTGGCGCAGATGGGGGCCACGGTGCTGCCGGACTACGCCTGGACCAGCCTGTTACTGTGCGGCATGGTGAGCTTGGGTGTCATCAGCATGGGAACGGTGTCTGCTGCGGCCGTCACCTTGTTCGACTTTCCCTTTCGCAAAACACTCGAATGGGCACTACTGTTGCCACTGGCCATGCCAGCGTACGTGGTGGCCTACGCCTACACCGACTTTCTCCAGTACAGCGGCACTTTGCAAACCTGGCTGAGGAGCACTTGGGGCCTGCAGGGCGCACTGTTGCCTGACGTGCGCAGCGTATGGGGTGCCGCAGCCGTACTGGCACTGTCACTATATCCATATGTCTATTTGCTCACACGAACGGCACTCTCGGACCGCGCCAACCATTTGATGGAGGCCGCCCGATTGCTTGGAGCATCGTTGCGGCGACGCATCTGGCAGGTGGCACTGCCCCTGGCGCGACCCGCCATTGCGGCTGGCACGGCATTGGCGCTGATGGAGACGTTGGCGGACTTTGGCGTTTCCAGCTATTTCGGTATTCAGACGTTTACGGCTGGAATTTACAAAGCCTGGATCGTTATGGACGACCATGTTGCTGCAGCACAGTTGTCAACCGCGTTACTGCTGTTGGTGGCTTGCGTGCTGGGTATCGAGTTGCATGCCCAGTCAAAAATGCGGTTTTCCAGTGGCCGGGCCGATCGGCAAAGTGCCGAATCCAATCCCATTGCGGTGCGCGGTGTACGCGCATTTGCATTGCTTACATTGTGTGCACTGCCAGTGGTGTTCGGCTTTGTACTTCCGCTTGGTATTTTGGCGATTGAGTTTGGTAGCACCAGTTCAGTGGCTGTGCCGTGGGATCGATTTTTTCAATGGGGTGGCACCAGTCTCGCGCTGGGATTGATCACTGCTGTGCTCGCTGTGGGGGTTGCCGTTTTTGTCGCAGTTTTTGCACGTGTCCGTCCTGCCTGGGATACCCAATTGGCACAGCGCGCAGTGGGTCTAGGGTACTCGGTTCCTGGCGTGGTGGTTGTGATTGGTTTGTTGCTGCCTGTCGGGTGGTTGCAATCGAGGTTCCCTGATCTGGGGCTTGGCTACTGGTTGACAGCCACCTCGCTGGGAATGCTGTGGGCGTACCTTGTGCGCTTTGTGGCCGTGGCCATGCAATCGGTGCAAAGTGGTTTCACACGCATCGCGCCAGCCTTGGACGAGAGTTCCCGTATGCTGGGAGTGACCGCATGGACATTGTTGATCAAGGTGCATGCCCCGTTGCTGCGTAAGCCGCTGTTTGCGGCTTCGCTATTGGTGTTGGTGGACGTGATGAAGGAGTTGCCGGTGACGCTGGTACTGCGACCTTTTGACACCGATACCCTGGCAGTAATGGCGTACCAGTT
>CAJBVC010000155.1 GCA_903958915.1 uncultured beta proteobacterium | reverse complement strand
TTGGCCGCTGCGGGTGCATTGACCGTACCGTTTGGCGCCAGCGTGGCAGCTAGCGGAATCTACCTCGACAGCGAGCGTGGCCAGCTTGCCGTGCTGGGCGACGGCAGTGCAGGGGGCGGTATTTACGATAGCTGGTTTGCACCCCAGTCGTGGGGCCAGGGAGTGACAGAAATTGCGTTGGTAAGTGCCCCTCCCGCAGGCGCGCTGCAAACCAGGCGTACCTTGCGCATTGATGCGCGCTTGATTGGCTCGCGGCGCATCGGCTCTACGCTGTATCTGGTACTGCGCAGCTACCCCCAGGTTCCGGGTGTCGATCCCTGGTGGCCAACCGAGAAGACGGCGTCCAATCAGAAATTGATCGATGCAGTCTCCATTACGCAACTGCTTCCAACGCTGTCAATCGATGGTGCACCTGCGCAACCGCTGGTGGATGCCTCGCAGTGTCTGACGCAGGAGCAAAACGCCTTCAAGAGTGCCGACGTTGTCACCATCGTTGGCATCGACCTGGCCGCCAGCACCCATCGCCATGGCGCGCGCTGTTTTACGGGCGGAACCGAGGCCTTTTATCTGTCGCAGCAGAGCCTGTATCTGGCGACCACACGTTCTTCTTACGGCTACAGCGGCATCTTTCCATCGTATGCGGCGCAAACCAGCACCGACATTCATAAATTTGCCCTCGACGGCCTGGCCATTACGTACCGGGGTTCGGGTAATGTCACAGGGCACCTGGGGTTCGACCAGAATCGCAAATCTTTTCGCATGGGTGAACATGCGGGTGCGTTGCGCGTGATCACGCAGACTGAACCGACGTGGGGTGGATGGATTGCAGCAGCTCCCGCAACGGGAGCAACGGGCAGTAGTGACAGCAAGTCTCCCGGCCGTTTGACGGTGTTGACCGAGCGCGCCGGCATGCTGGCGACAGTGGGTGAGTTGCCCAATGCAGCGCGTCCGCAGCCGCTGGGCAAGGCCGGCGAGCAGCTGTACGCCTCACGCTTCATCGGAAACCGTGGCTATCTGGTGACCTACCGCCTCACCGACCCCCTCTACGTGCTGGACCTGTCCGATGCGGCGGACCCCAAGGTGGCGGGCGAGCTCGAGGTCAGCGGGTACTCTGATTACCTTTTCCCGTTGAGCGAAACCTTGCTGCTGGGCGTCGGAAAAGATGCGATTTCGGATATCACCGCGGGCGATGGTCGGTTTGCCTGGTACCAGGGGGTCAAGGTCTCGCTGATCGATGTAAGCAACCCCGCAACGCCCCGAGAGACCGCAAGAAAGACCATCGGACGGCGTGGCACCGACGCCACTGTTTTGCGCGACCACCATGGCATTGCACTGCTGACGCGGGCTGGTACGGTGCGAATGGGCTTGCCCGTGCGTCTGCACGAAAGTTCCACCCCCGAGATGAAGGGCGCGGCCAGTGACTATTACGGATTTACCGCCCATACCTTGCAACGGTTTGAGATCGATATTGCGCGCAAGACGCTGGTGGATCGCACGCCCGTGCTGTCGAATCAGAAAGAGCAGCGCGACCTCGGCAATGATCGCTCGCTCCTTTGGAACGACCAGGTGCACTGGTTCCAGGATGGCGTGTGGCAGTCGGGCAACTGGTAATTCCGTTTCCAAATCATCCGTGTCGTTGTTGCTTCGCCTTGTCGTGCAAGAGCACTGCCTGCGGCTTCGCGCCTAGACACAATTGATTTGGAAACGGAATAAGGCGGTCGCTTGGTAGGGTCGGGGCACTATGTTGAAGAGTGGTGTTTCTTGCGTTGAAAGCTCCACCAAGGCAAGACCGATCGCAAGGACAGCACTTCGCCACTGCGGTCTGGTGTGTAACCCGCAAGGCTTCCAAGGGTGTCTAGCCAGGACGTACTTTGGAGTGCTTCACGCAGTGCACAGATGGCGGGGTCATCCAGTGCAGTCTTCAGACACACAAGGTGGTAGTTTTCCTTCACCAGTGGCACGAAGTCCAGCCCCTGCGCTGTGGCTGCCGCCTCAATGCCGAGGGCCACATCAGCAGCGTCCCCACGCACCGCATGGGCGGCAGCGGCATGTGATGGTTCGGTCGTTGCGTAGCCGCGGATGGCTTGTGCAGACAGCCCATTGTGTGCCAGCAGCTCGTCCAGTATCAAACGGGTACCAGTCCCCAGCGCGCGGTTGACAAAGCGGGCCCTGCCATCGGCCAGGTTGTGCAGGGTGTGCAGCCCCAGGGGGTTGCCGGGCGCGACCATCAGGCCCTGCATGCGCTGGGCAAAACCAATGATCTTGTGCAAGCCCGGTTTCAAGAGGGGTTTGTAGGTGCGCTCGGCCAGCGAGCCGGGCGCCGGGTGTTGCAAGGTATGAAACCCCGCCATGACACACCGTCCCTCGTTCAAGCCCCGGATGGCGTCCACGCTGCCACAAAACCGGATGTCCAGGTGCAGTGGTGAGGGTTCGCGAACGTGGGAGCGCAGTGCCGACAAGGCGTCATCATGGCTGGCAAAGAGTGTGACGACGTGGGCATGCGGATCGAACGCGACAGCAAACGCACGTTCCAGCTCGCCGCGCAAGGCCTCAATCTGTGGCGCCAAACGCGCTTGTGCCTGGCGTTCTGCCCACAGCAGTTTCGCGCCAAAAGGTGTCAGCCGCGCGGAGTGGCCCTTTTCCCAGACCACCAGCTCGCTTCCCAGCGTGTCTTCCCACCGTTTGAGTTCGCCCCAGACATGGCGGTACGACAGCTCCAGGGACCGCGCCGCCGCCGAGATCGAGCCCTGGCCGGAAACGGCCACCAGCAAGTCAATCAACGGGTTGCGCACCTGTGCCGGGCTGGTATCGCGGGAGAGTGTGTAGTGGAGTTGGAGCCTATGCACGGAGTTTCATATCGCAGGGAATTTCAGTGAGGGCTACGATACCCCAAGTCATGACCACACTTTCTGACAGCGCCGCGATGGCGCTTGATCTCATCCTTTCCCAAGACAGCACCCTCCTGTCCATCGTCGGCAGATCGCTGGCCGTCAGTGGCACTGCGTGTTTGCTGGCATGCGGTTTCGGTTTGGTACTGGGCGCCTGGATCGGTGTTGCTCGCTTTGCCGGGCGCGGTGCGTTGCTGACGGTGCTCAATACCTTGCTGGCAATTCCTTCCGTAGTGGTGGGACTGGTGGTGTACCTGCTGCTGTCGCGCTCGGGTCCATTGGGCTTTCTCGGGTGGCTGTTCAGCTTTCAGGCGATGGTGTTGGCCCAGACTGTGCTGGTGCTGCCGGTAGTGACCGCGTTAACTCGCCAGGTCGTGGAGGACGTGGATGCCGTCCACGGCGAGCAACTGCAATCTTTGGGAGCTGGAACCCTGCTGCGCAGTCTGCTGTTGGCCTGGGATGAGCGCTACGCATTGCTCACGGTCGTGATTGCTTCATTTGGGCGGGCCATCTCGGAGGTCGGCGCAGTCATGATGGTGGGGGGCAATATTGACGGTTTCACACGTGTCATGACAACCGCTATCGCACTGGAAACCAGCAAGGGTGATTTGCCGCTCGCATTGGGCCTCGGAATGATTCTGATGGGCGTAGTCCTGTTGCTGAACCTGCTGATCGCCATGGTCCGAAAGTGGCGCGAGTTCGGCGATTCTGGCAGTTTGCGTGCTGTTAGCGCCGCTCGGGTAGTTTCCAGTTCGCTATGACGCCACTGTACGCCTTGCACGACGTTGGCGTGCGCTTTGGCAGCGGCAAAGGGGCTGTCGATGCGCTACAGGGCGTGCAACTGCGCATTGCTCCGGGCGAGCGGGTGGCATTGGTCGGAAGCAACGGTTGTGGCAAGAGCACCCTGTTGCGGGTATTGCATGGGCTGCTTCAGCCCACTGCCGGCCGGTTTGAGGTCCCAACAGCGGTACGCCAGGCGATGGTGTTTCAGCGACCCTATCTCTTGCGGCTGTCGGCCCAAGCGAACATTGCCCTGGGTCTTTGGATGCAGGGGCTTTCCTGGCGCCGCGCCAAGGTGCGAGCGGACATGGCACTGCAGCGGGTGGGCCTGGCCACACACGCATTGCGCAATGCGCGTGTGCTCTCGGGAGGTCAGCAGCAACGGGTGGCCATGGCCAGAGCATGGGCGCTGTCGCCCGACGTCCTGTTCCTGGACGAACCAACGGCCAGTCTGGACCCGCGCGCCAAGCGCGACATCGAGCTATTGATGCAAGATTTTGCCGGCCAGGATCGACCCATGACCCTGGTATTCGCGAGCCACAACCTGGGGCAGGTCAAACGTCTGGCGAGCCGGGTCATTTATCTGGAGCAGGGCCGGATTCTGGCCGATTTACCGGTCAGCGATTTTTTTGGTGGGCAGGTTTTGCAGGAGCAGCACCCCGAAGCACATTTATTCGTTAAAGGAGAATCAACTTGAAAACTTGCATGAAGAACTGGGCTGCAGCGCCCGTCAAGGTTGCGCAGACAGCTATGATTTCAATAGCATTTGCGATGATTCCCGCAGTGACATCGGCGCAGGCTATCGTGGTGGCCTCCACGACATCGACCGAGCAGTCGGGACTGTTCTCTCACCTGTTGCCGGCATTCAAGGCGGCTAGTGGCATCGATGTCAAGGTGGTTGCACTTGGCACGGGCCAGGCCATCGACTTGGGCCGGCGCGGCGATGCGGATGTGTTGTTCGTCCATGATCGGGTCGCAGAAGACAAAGTGGTTGCTGAGGGTTTTGCGGTGCAGCGGCAGGATGTGATGTACAACGACTTTGTTGTGATTGGTCCCAGAGATGACCCTGCGAAGATTCGTGGCAACGACATCGTTGAAGCGCTCCGACGAGTGGCAGCCACCAGTGCGATGTTCATCTCGCGCGGCGACAAGAGCGGCACCCATGCGGCCGAACTGCGTTTCTGGAAGCTGGCCGTCCTCGAGGGCGCTACAGGAAGCGGCTACAAGGCTTGCGGCTGTGGCATGGGGCCAGCGCTCAACATGGCGTCTGGCATGGGTGCCTATGTGCTGGCCGACCGGGGCACCTGGTTGAATTTCAGTAACCGGGGCGATCTGGTGGTGCTGGTAGAAGGTGATAAGCGACTCTTTAACCAATATGGAGTGATGTTAGTCAATCCTGCCAAACACCCGCAAGTGAAACTGGTGGACGGCCAGAAGTTTGTGAACTGGATCACGTCCGCACACGGTCAGGCTGTGATTGCGAGCTACAAAATTGGCGGCGAGCAGTTGTTTTTTCCAAACGCCGCAAAGTAGGACCGTTACTGCACAGGGTGGATGTCCTGTCCCAGCATCACCCTGGAAATGAGCGTGATCCCGGATGGAGTCACATGGAAACGCTTGCGGTCGGCTTCCGGATCGAGGCCCACCTGCATCCCCTCAGGAATGATGCAATTCTTGTCGATGATGCACTTTTTGAGAATGCAATTGCGCCCGATGCGGACGTTCGGCAAAACGATGGAATCTTCTATGGTGGAGTAACTGTGTACATAGACCCCGGAGAACAGCATCGTGCGCCGCAGGGTTGAGCCACTGACAATACAGCCCCCAGATACCATGGAGTCCACTGCATAGCCGCGACGCGCTTCGTCATCAAACACAAATTTGGCGGGCGGACTTTGTGGCTGCCACGTCCAGATGGGCCAGTCGTCGTCATACAGGTTCAATTGGGGTGAGACATGCACCAGGTCCATATTGGCTTCCCAGTATGCATCGAGTGTTCCCACATCGCGCCAGTAAGCCGGCTTGCCCACTTCGCCTACATGGCTGTCGGCAAAGCTCTGCGCAAAAGTGCGGTAGCGTTTCACGCAGTGGGGTATCACGTCCTTGCCGAAGTCGTGGCTGGATTTGGGATCGTCCGCATCGCGTTGTAATTGTTCAAAGAGAAAACGCGCGTTGAAGACGTAAATTCCCATGCTCGCCAGTGCAGTGTCCGGCTTGTCGGGAATCGCCAGCGGTACCTTGGGCTTCTCTTCGAAGTTGACGACCCGGTTTTGTTCATCCACCGCCATCACACCAAAGCTCTTGGCCTCCTCCAAGGGCACTTCGATGCATGCCACCGTCAGGTCCGCATCACGCTCGACATGGGCAGCAAGGATACGGCCATAGTCCATGCGATAAATGTGATCGCCCGAAAGTACCAATATGTAGTCGGGGTTGGCACGGCGAATCTCGCGCAGGTTTTGGAAAACAGCATCTGCCGTACCGCGGTACCACTGCGACTCGTTGACCTGTTGTTGCGCCGGCATGATCTCGATGAATTCGCCGAGGCGTCCATCGAGAAAGCTCCAGCCGAGCTGCAGATGCCGAATCAGACTTTGGGACTTGTATTGCGTGGCCACTCCAACCCGGCGCACCCCGGAGTTGACGCAGTTGGACAGTGTGAAATCAATGATGCGAAACTTGCCACCAAAGGGTACTGCAGGCTTGGAGCGCCAGTCGGTCAACTGGTGCAGCCGGCTACCGCGACCGCCGGCCAATACGATGGCAAAGGTGTTGCGAGTCAGCTGACTGACGAAACGTGGATCGCGGTTAAAAGCCAGTCCATTGTTGGAATCGACTGCGGTCTTCATGGTGGGAACCCCGTTGGCCTATGTTGTGATCCATTCTAGGGTTAACCCGATGTGCCGGGTGTGCGGCTTGCAGTCAGATTGAAGTAACCTTGACTAAAATCAATTTGTGGGCCGTAGGGTGGCTATTTGATGTGGCGCCGACGCTGTTCCTCCGACACGAATTCCTCCAGATCAGGATCCAATGCACTGCGTGCGCTGACGATGCCCACCGGCATACCGTCAACGACGACAGGCACGTGGCGAAAACCATTCTCATGCATCAAGAGCAGGGCGTAGCCAAAGGTCTTTTCTGGTGTTACGGTGACTGGCGAGGGCGTCATGACATCGCCCAAGCGGGTCGTGCGCACATCCATGCCACGCGCGATCACACGAAATACAGCGTCACGCTCGGTAAAGATACCAACCAACTTTTCCTGGGAAATGACCAGAACGGCGCTGACAGACTTCTGCTCCATGAGCTTGGCCGCGTCGACGACGCTGGTCTCGGGTGAGGCGGTGAGGACCTTGCTGCGGTCCATGACACTCTTGATGCGTTGGCTGAACATGTTGTTTGACCCCCAAAGGGACCTCGCAGTTGAAAGGTTCGCCAATTATTCGCAACAATAT
>CAJBVC010000154.1 GCA_903958915.1 uncultured beta proteobacterium | reverse complement strand
GTAAATACCCTTGTCCGTTCCCCAGCGGTCCGTCTGCCGGGTCTATTCGCGGGGGCCCGCATTCGAGGTATTGGCGAAGGGCTTGGCGAAGGTTCTCATACTCCTGAAATGATAGCTGCCTGCGCACACACCACGGGCGCTGGCGGGCTATTTCTCTATAAGCCAGTTGGAGTGCCAGCCAACCCGTGCTCCAGTTCTGCCGAGTCCAGTGGGCCCGTCAAGACTCGATCAAAATAGCCCTGAAGTCATTCCAATTGGTCAGAGTCGGCCCCGTAATCACTGCGACGGAATTGTCATCACCGCGCGGTAGCGATTCGCCTGTAGCATCTCGTCGGGATTGGTGCCGTAGCCGACATAGATATTCGATCCCCCGAGTGTGGAAACATCGGCGCTTTCCAAAATATTGATCAGGATCGAATCGGCCGTGCTGTCGAGCCTGACGTTGCTCAGAAACTGCGACATCGGCCATTGCATGGCGCCCCAACTGCGATTGGCGTTGAGCTGATACCAGGCAAACTGACCGCCGACCTTGGCATTGGCTGCGATATAAAGGTTGTAGTTGCCGACCGCGTTTTTCGTTGTCTTGAGTGTCTGCGCGCCGCTTTTCGCTGCACCAAACAGGCCACGCACATCGACGCTGAGCGAGAGTTTGGAGACATCTCCGCTGCGTTGGGCATTGAGCAGGTAGGGCGGCAGCAGGTTGCCGGGGATGGTGTTGGGCACGGCCGGATCGAGATCGAGGATATTGCTGAGTGTGCTATTAACCGCCAACCCAGGTACAGTGCGCATGGCGTAACTGCCATCGCCCAACTCGCCGTGATCATTGCCGCCCCAGCTCCAGACACTGCCATCGCGGCGCAGGGCCAGGAGTGTGCCATTGCCGGCTGCCATGCTGGCGAAATCGCCGACTGTGGTGATAGGTGCCGGGGTCGGGTTCCAGTCGACCTGCCACCCAGTGCCCAGTTGATTGAGCTCGTTGCGTCCCCAGGCCCAAATTTGACCGTCGGCGGTTCTGGCATAACTGGTATGCTCAAACGCCGAGATTTCGACGACATTGCGCAGCCCCGTGATCCGCAGCGGGATCAATGAATCGGAATCAGTGCCGGTTCCCAACTGACCCAAATATCCATTGCCCCATGCCCAGATCTGGCCCTGCGCATCGAGCGCGAGGCTATGGAAGCTCCCCCCGGCGATGGCGACAATGTTGCTCAGACCCTGCACCGCCACCGGGCGGCTTTGGTCGGTGCGCGTGCCATTGCCCAACTGCCCGTAGTTATTGAACCCCCAGGCCCACACTGCACCGTTTCGCGCCAGCGCCAGACCATGACCGCTCCCGGCTGCAATCGCCGCGACGGTTGGCAGACCCGTAATCGTGGCCGGGGTTGGGTAGCTAAATGACTGCGTCTCGCCCTTACCAAGGCGACCGTTGCTGGACTGTCCCCATGACCAGACGCTGCCAGTCGCATCGAGCGCCAACGAAAACTCGCTTCCTCCCGCGATCGCCGAAATGGCCGGCAGACCGACGACCGCCGTCGGGACAAGGCGGCTACGCTGGGTGCCGTCCCCCAGTTCCCCGCTGGTGTTGCCCCCCCAGGCCCAGACGCTGCCCCGATCATCCAGCGCCAAGGAGTGAAAGAATCCCGCCGCAATGCGTGTAGCCGTACCCGGCCAGGCGACTGCCACCGGCAGTGGTCTTGCGGCATAACTGCCATCGCCCAATTCTCCGGAGCCGCTGGAGCCCCAGACCCAGACACTGCCATCGGTGGCCCGTGCGGCGGTATGGCTAGTGCCCGCCGAGACTTGCGTCACGGCGGGCAGGCTGATGGCAGGGGTCGGCGTGCTGGCATCCATCGTGCTGCCATTGCCCAACTGGCCCTGACCGTTCCAACCCCAGGTCAGGACGGCGCCTTGCGCATCGAGGGCGGCCAAGTGGGCGCTTCCTGCGGCAAACCCCGTCAGGCGCTCTAAGGCCGGCAGTCGCACCGGCAAGAGTACATCACGATCCACGGCATCGCCGAACTCGCCTTGGGCATTTTCGCCCCAGGCCCAGACAGAGCCATCGCGGCCGACGGCCAGGCTGATGAAGTTACCCGCGACGATGCGGGCGATGGGCGGCAGGCCGATCAACTTGAAGGGCGTGGCGTGGTTGTTGCGCGTACCGTCGCCGGCACCGACACTGCCATCACCCCAGGCCCAGACCTGCCCGTCGCGATCGAGCGCCAGGCTCTTTTGGCTGTTACCCGCCAGTGCGGTGATGTTGCTCAGCGAGGGCAGCTGCACCGGTGTCAGGCGGTTGACTGTGTCGCCCAGACCCAGTTGCCCGGCGGCATTCAATCCCCAAGCCCAGACCCGGCCGGCGCTGTCCAAGGTCATGGAGTGATAGCTTCCAACCGTAATGGCCTGCATGACCGGCAGCCCGGTGGGTTTGCTCGCCACGGTGCGATTGGGAGTGGTGCCGTTACCCAGCTGGCCGTAGAGTCCCCAGCCCCATGACCAGACCTGACCGTCGCTTGTTAGCGCTACAGCGTGCTGGTCAGTCGAGGCGACGGCGCTGACACTGCCGACAATGCCTTGCACCGCCACCGGATGCGATTTCGAGAGTGTGCTGCCATCGCCCAGCTCGCCGTTGCCTCCACCACCCCAGGCCCAGAGACTGCCATCGGTCTTGATGGCGTAGGTCGTTCCATTACTGGCAACCACCGCCTTGACCTGATCAATCCCGACAACTTTGGCGGGTGTGGCCCGAAAAGCCCCTTCGCCATTGCCTAACTGACCGTAGTCGTTGCGGCCCCAAGAGAGAATCTTGCCATCGGTACCCAGGGCCATGGAGAAATGCGACCCAGCCGCGACTTGCGGCGTGGCGGCAACAACACCCAGTGACGCGGTGACCATTGCGATCAAACACAATATACGAACACAGTAGGGAAACATAAATGATGGAAATGGTGGATGTGTTGATCGGGGTTTCAAAGGCGTGAAGACGTATGACGTATGACGTATGACGTATGAAATGACTTACTGCAACGATATTACGAAAAGATGCATTTCAACCACCCCAATGGCAGTATGGCACCTCTGATCAACCGCCATACCGCGTAAAAACCCTTGCCCTTTCCCCTGCGGCCCCTGTTCGGTCGGGCCATGATCAATAGCGCTCCGTTTTCCGGCTCTGTCGCCATTTGCCTTAAGGCCATGATGACCTGGGAACCGATTGCCGCTGGGCTGACATCATCCTGACCGTACCCCGCATTCCACGAATGAAGACTTTTCCGCCCATCACATCAGGCTGTTGGGTAATGCGGTCGAAAGGTGATGCGGTTTTGCCCGTACTTCTGCGCGGCAGCACTCTCGCTGGAGCGTGGCTTGGGGTAAAACAGCCGAAACTCCAACGAGCGCACCTTCAAGCCGTGACGCAGCAGCATCCACAGCGGCGTGTGCGCCAGTTCGCTGCGCAAGGCTTTGAATACCTCCGCGCGCGCATCGGTGCCGTAGTCGGCGGTGAGCTTTTTGGAGCGTATCCGCCTGCGTGGCGCTCAGGAAAGCCCACAGCGCATCCTCAGCAATGCTGTGCTCGGCATCCGTGATGTCGGACTGATTCAGCACACCATATTTGTGCACACGCACCAGAAAGTCGGCAATGTGCTTTTGAAACTTCAGCTCTGGTGCTTTTTCCATACTCAGTCCTCACTGCCTTTGATCTTCTTCGTTCTTTTGACCGCCAACTGTTTAAAGTTTTCTGGCGAGATCACCGTCTTTCCGCTTTGCTTCTCAATGTCCTTGCGGGTGCGCCCGGCCACCGCACCTCCGTCTTTGGCATCTTTTTTGAGTTTTGGCATACCCACTGATTCGCGGTCGCGGTGCAGCTTGGTGGTGGTGGCCTCGCCCAGCATGGTCAAAATCAACTCAATGTCGGTCATGTGGTCGCGCAAGTTTTGACGCGCCAGCGCTTTCACCTGCTTGTATTCATCTACTTTCAGCGCAAACGTGCCCTGCATGATCTCGTTGGTCAGGAT
>CAJBVC010000153.1 GCA_903958915.1 uncultured beta proteobacterium | reverse complement strand
GGGCCATGACTTTCGACGCATCACGCTGGTGGCGGCGGTCCATCCGGATGGCGCCCTTTTTTCCAGTGATTTCCGGGCACCGGAGCGTCTCTTTGGCTTGCTCCTGCAAGCGGCGGGGCGCTCCGGACGCGATGCCTCGTTGGGCGCCAACGCAGAAATGTGGGTACAGACCTTTCAACCGGCACACCCCCTGTATGCGGCGCTCAAAGGGCACGACTACCCTGCCTTTGCCCAACAGCAGTTGCAAGAGCGCGCACAAGCCGGTCTACCACCGTTCAGCGCGCAAGCCCTGGTCCGAGCCGAAGCGAAGTCTCAAGAAGTTGCCAATAGTTTTCTGGAAACAGTGCGCCTTGCGGCCAGCGATATGGCACATTGGGATGGGTGGGCCGACATCGTGGCACAGGTCACGGTGTACCCAGCGATACCGATGGGAATTCAGCGCATTGCCAACATCGAGCGCGCACAGATGCTGGTGGAAAGTCCGTCTCGCGCTGCGTTGCAGAAGTTCCTGAGCGGCTGGCAATCGGTGTTGCATACCACGCGCCAAGGCCCGGCAGGAAAAGGTGTGATTCGCTGGGCAGTGGACGTGGATCCGCTGGCGATCTAACGTCTGGCAATGTCGCTGTGCTTAACGCGCATCCGGCAGGTAACCCTGCACACACTCCTTTAACACGGCTTGTATACCGCGCAAGTCCTCGTTGAGCGCCGCCTGCTGCAATTGCCCCAGCAAAATGTCCAGATCAGCCCACTCCAGACAGTCTTCGCGGGCCTTCATGATGCGGGGGTGAGAGGTGGGAATCGGGTTGTCAACAATCAGCAATTCTTCGTAGAGCTTCTCTCCAGGGCGCAGTCCAATGAACCGAAGCTCAATGTCTCCATCGGGCTGCTGCGCGTCCTTTACACGCAGGCCTGCCAGCGAAACTAGCCTGCGTGCAAGGTCCACGATTTTGACGGGCTCTCCCATGTCGAGCAAGAAAACCTCCCCTCCTGTGGCCATGGCAGCAGCCTGCAACACTAGCTGGGCAGCTTCGGGAATGGTCATGAAGTAGCGCGTCACTTCCGGGTGGGTCACCGTCAAAGGCCCACCAGCTTCCAATTGGTCACGAAACATGGGCACCACGCTGCCACTGGATCCCAGCACATTGCCAAAGCGAACCATGCTAAAGCAGGTGCTGTGGGCGTCGCCCTGGTTTGCAAGCGCCTGCAAGACCAGTTCCGCCACGCGCTTGCTCGCACCCATGAGGTTGGTTGGCCGCACGGCCTTGTCGGTTGACACCAGCACAAAATTCGGCACGCCCATGGCTATTGCCGATTGCGCCAGGGCCAGGGTACCAAACACATTGTTGACGATGCCCTCGGATGGGTTGCTCTCCAGCATCGGTACATGTTTATAGGCCGCCGCATGGTAAATGATGGAAGGCCGATGTTTGCCAAGAATGGCGTCCAGCCGACGCCGGTTGCCCACGCTCACCAACAGTGGCACCAATTCGATTGAAGGGGCGTTAGCCTCGCGCCACTGTTCCAATTCACGGTGAGTGCAATACAGCCCAAATTCGCTGTGATCGAGCAAGAGCAGTTTGTGGGGACGCTCCCGCAGAATTTGACGGCTCAGCTCGCTGCCAATCGTGCCGCCCGCGCCGGTCACCAGCACCACTTGCGCATGTAGCAGTTTGGCCAGGAGGGCCGGATCGG
>CAJBVC010000152.1 GCA_903958915.1 uncultured beta proteobacterium | reverse complement strand
GCATGGAAGTAATCAACTATGCCAAGGACGGGCGTGAATTCTGGGTCGAAGTCGCGGTAACGCCCATTGCCGATGGCAGCAATGGCGACTGGTACACCCATTGGGTTGCGGTGCAGCGCGATGTGACCGAACGCAAGCGCACGGAGCACAAGCTGCAGCAGCTCTTCGAGCAAGCGACCGAGTCATCGCGTTTGAAGTCCAACTTCCTGGCCACGGTCAGCCATGAGATTCGCACACCCATGAACGGTGTCATCGGCATATCCCGGTTGCTGGACGAAACGGTTCTTGACGAGGAGCAGCGCGAGTATGTCGGCATGATCAGACAGTCAGCGGACGCGTTGATGGTGATCATCAATGACATTCTCGATTTCTCGAAAATCGAGTCAGGGCAACTGCGCATCGCATCGCAGTTGTTTGAATTGAGCCCGGTGATCGGTGCGGTAGCCACGCTGATGGATACCCAAGCCCGATCAAAAGATCTGATTTTTCGGGCATTAAAGGACCCAGATGTTCCGCGCTTTATGCATTCGGATCCCGGGCGGTTACGGCAGGTCTTGATCAACCTTGTAGGCAATGCGATCAAGTTCACTCCAGCGGGCAGTGTCGAACTGGTGGTGAGTTCACCACGCGACGCAGCGGGCTTGGCACAGGTGCGCTTCGAGGTGCGTGACAGCGGAATTGGAATTCCTGCTGGTGCACAGACGCAGTTGTTCCAGCCGTTTCATCAAGTCGATGGTTCGAACGCCCGCAAGTACGCAGGCACCGGTCTGGGGCTGGCGATTAGCCGGCAGTTGGTGGAGCGCATGGGTGGCCGCATTGGTGTGGAAAGTGCTCCTGACGTGGGATCGATGTTCTGGTTCGAATTGCCCGTGGCCGGCAATATCGACCCCTCAATGAAAGATGCATGATGGACAAATACCTGGCGCGTTTCGAGCGGCTCAATATTGGCGTAAAGCTGTCCATCGGGTTGGGGGCCATGTTGCTGCTGGTGGTGTCGATCGGTGTGCAGTCGCTTTACAGTGGACGTCGCCAAGCCGCAGAGGTTAGCCACATGTATGAGGTGGAGCTTCGCGGTGTATCCAAGATCAAGGAAGCTGCGATCCACTTCATGGAGACCGGCCGCTCGTTGCGTCAGATGGCGATTGCCACGGATGCTTCCCACCGTGCCGTGGCAAAGGCGTCGCTTGCCGATGCGCGCCAGTTGATGCAGCGTGCCCTCTCCGAGAGCGAGGCTTTGTTCGTGCGGCCTGAAGGGCGCCGTCTGTTGTTTGAAGTCAATGAAATGGTGTCGCAGTACTCACGTAATGTCGATCACTCGGTGTTTCTGATCGAGCGCGATCTGACGTTTCGACGCGATGAAGTGGGTTCGTTTCTGGTCAGCCCGGAAAACTTGCAGGCGTTTGAGGCAGCCGACCGGTTGATGGCTGCCCTGGTGCGGCACAAGGAAGAGGCTGCGGGCGTCGCTGCGCACGAGTCGAATGCGTACTCGCAGAGGGTGGAAGCCTGGTCCATCGCGTTGATGCTGTTGGGCGCGACGGTGGTGCTGGTCATAGGTACGCTGGTCAACGCATCGGTGCGCCGCCCTTCAGAGCAGCTGCGTGAAAGTGTCGAGGGCCTGGCTGCAGGTAAGTTGAATCTGGAGATCCCCTACATAGACTTCCCCAACGACACCGGGGCCATGGCGCGCTCGATCCAGGTGCTGCAGAGGGAGGCGCAAGCCGCCGAGGAGCTGCGCTGGATCAAGGCCAGCACCGCGGCCATCGCCGTGCAGGTGCAGGCCATCGAGATGCAGGATGAATTTGCCAACACACTGATGGGCGTGCTGGCGCCACTGCTCCAGGTTCAGTTTGGCATGCTGTATGTCCTGAATGAATCGCAAGGATGCTATGCCTACCAAGGGGGGTACGGTGTTGCAGACCAGGCATCGGTGTTGCCATGGTTTTCAAAGAGCGATGGACTCCTTGGCCAATGTGCGAAAGATGGCAAGCCGATTGTGGTGACCGACCCGGCGCCAGAGAATTGCCGGATTCACTCCGGCATGCTCGACGCCACACCCAGCTGGGTGCGCATCGTGCCGGTGTTGTCGGCACAGGGGGAATGTCTGGGGGTCATGGAATTGGCTGCTTTGGCTCCATTAGGGGGGGTCCAGCAGGCGCTGCTCGACGAGATGCTGCCACTGATTTCCCTGAACCTGGAGATATTGCGGCGCAATCAGATGGCCCGCGACCTCTTGCAACAAACGCAAATTCAGGCCGTCAACCTTGAAGAGTCCGCCACCGAGTTGG
>CAJBVC010000151.1 GCA_903958915.1 uncultured beta proteobacterium | reverse complement strand
TACGCCTCGGTCTTGAGCGCCGACACTTTTTCCGCAATGGCGGTCACAAAAAACTGGTTCATCGAGACTTTTTCTTCTTGCGCTACCAAACGGGCGTAAGCCAGCAGCGATTCGGGAACCCGCAATGCATAGTTGGACATCGATTTTCTCCCCGGTTCAATCGTTGCAAAAAGGCTGCAGGTGTAAGCACCGGCAATCGTATTCCAAAAACAAGCCCTGGCGATGACGGGTCCGTTCACGGCGAGGAGCGTAGAGAAGCGGCAATCCGTACTCCCCCATCTGCAAGGAGTTGCAAGTTTTGCGATTTTCGATTGATTAACGTTGCGCCCATCAATCCTTGATGGAGTGCACACCGTGACTGACCTATCCCGCAACGAAATCGTCTTCGTCCTCAACAACCTGCCTGACTTGCAAACGCTGGTGGCTGGCGTGCCGGATGGGGCTGAGACGCATGTGCTGGATGCCAGCGGCGACGCCCTGGCACAGATGGCCGCACTGCTGGATGGGCGCAGCGGCATCGAAGCGCTGCACCTGCTGTGCCACGGCTCGTCGGGTGCGCTGCACATGGGCCGCACCACGCTGGAGCGTGCGAATCTGCCACGCTACGCTGCCCTGCTCAACACCCTGAGCAAGGCCATGGCCGAAGACGGCCAGTGGCTGATCTACGGTTGCAACGTTGCCGAAGGCGCGGATGGGCGCCACTTTGTGCAGGCCCTGCGCCTGGCAACCGGACTGCGCGTGGCTGCGGCCAGCCACAAAGTGGGGGCGCAGGAGTTGGGCGGGAGTTGGGAGCTGGATTACGGGATGACCGGACAACAGAAAGCACTGGCGCTGCCGCAATGGCATGGGGCGCTGATGGCAGATGCGGTAATCGACCTGGGCAGCTACGGTAAACTGATCAAACCGGTGCAAGTAGAAGGCAAGTGGTACTACTACTGGGACCGCAGCGGCGATGGCACCAGCGTCAATACAGGCACGCTCAACGGTGGCATGGACTACACCACACACAATGTGCTGGACGGCCTCTTCAATCATGACATCAACGGGGCGACCAACGCCACGGTCACAAATATAGATGGCGCGTATGGCACCACCGACACCTACCGCTACGCCACCTTGAACGGTGTGCAACTGGCTTTGCCGACTGCCAACGGGGGGCTGGCCTATCCACAAGGGATTGGTGCTGGTGCATACCAAAACGGCACGGCGGCCACCGGAACCGGTACGGCTAATAATTCCACTTTTGACGAACTGCTGGCCATCTGGGACACCCATAACGGCACGGGAACATCGGTCTTTGTTAGCGGCACGCCGTCGGCTTGGCACCTTGATGTGGTGCCGGCCTACGCTTACTGGTCTGCCACGCCCTCGGCTTCGGGCCACGCTCTCGTCCACCTGCGCTATGGCTCCGTCGACAACTACGGTGACCACAACGACGGTTACGTGGCCTTGCAGGTGTTACCGCCGGACACCACCGCCCCCACCATCAGCAGCGTCGCCATTACCTCGGCCACCGGCATTGCAGCCAGCACCCTGAACGCGGGCGATGTGGTCAGCGTCACGGTGACCATGAGCGAAGCCACCACCGTCACCGGCACGCCGAACCTTGCGCTCAACATCGGCGGCACCACGGTGCAGGCGTCTTACGCCTCTGGCACTGGCACCACGGCGCTGGTGTTCAACTACACC
>CAJBVC010000150.1 GCA_903958915.1 uncultured beta proteobacterium | reverse complement strand
CAGGTCGAAGTGGTGGGCCGGGCCCACGACGGTAAGGCCGCCCTGGCGCTGGCCGAGCAACTCGCGCCTGACCTGGTGCTGCTCGACATCGTGATGCCCGGCATGGGCGGCCTCGAAGTTGCGGCCGCACTGCAAGCCAGAGACGCACCGCCGCGCATCATTTTTCTGTCCATGCACGACAGCCAGTCGTATCGCACGGCAGCGCGCGAGTTGGGCGTGCACGGCTATGTCGGCAAGGGCGACTTCGTGGTGGACCTGGTGCCCTTGATTGACAGCATCGCCAGCGGCATGCTGCCCACACCCCCTGCAAACTCGGTCGACGCGAGGACCCAACCATGAGCACCCTGCGCCCCACCAAGGCCCCCTTGGTCTACCCGTTGACGCTGGCGTGCGTGGGTGCCGTTGCCGCCCTGATCACCGGAGACTTTCATATTGAAGCCATCGTGGTGGCTGCACTGCTGGTGGTAGCCGGTGCCATCGTTGGACGTCTCTTGCTGGCCCAGCAGACCGCATTGTTTGACGCGATGCACGCACTCATCACCGAACAGCAACGATTTGGCGTTGAAGTGGCTCCGGTCTGGGGTCGTCACATCGAATCGAGCAAGGAGCAGATGGAAACCGCCATTGCCGACATTTCCATGCGCTTCTCCGGCATTGTCGACAAACTGGGCGTGGCCATCCAGACCGCCAGCATGGAAACCGACAACCTGCAGGGGAGCGACAAGACCCTGATCGCCGTGATCAGCCGTGCCGAGCACGAGTTGGGCCTCATCGTCGAGGCCCAGCACGATGCCACCGCCAGCATGTTGCACATGCTGGAAAAGGTGGAGGGCCTGGACCGCTTCACCAAAGAGCTGCAGGACATGGCGCACGATGTGGCCAAGATTGCCCAGCAGTCCACCCTGCTGTCGCTCAATGCCGCCATCGAAGCGGCCCGCGCTGGTGAGTTGGGGCGTGGGTTTGCGGTGGTGGCCAAAGAGTTCCGCATGCTGTCCAACCAGTCGGGTGAGACCGGTCGCCACATTGCCGAGAAGGTGAAGGTCATCAGTGCCGCCATCAGCGAGTCGAGCAGCGCGGTACGCGAATCAGCCAAGCAGCGCGAAGAACGGTCGCACGCCACCGAGTCCACCATCACCGGCGTTATTGACGACTTCAAGGAAGTCACCGGCATGCTTGAGCGCTCCAGCGAGGTGTTGAAAGAAGAGAGCAAGGCGATTCAGTCTGAAATTGGCCACGCCATCGTGGACTTCCAGTTTCAGGACCGCGTGGGCCAGATCCTCTACCACCTCAAGAACAACATCGACCAGTGGCCCCAGTTCCTGCAATCGCACCAGGACCAATGCGCGCAAACCGGCGAAGTGCCCATGCTTGACCCGCAGGTGCTATTGGACGAACTGAAAAAAACCTATGTGATGGCAGACCAGCACGTTATCCACTCCGGTGGAAAAGTGACTGCGCCCAAGCAGGACGATGAGATCACCTTCTTTTGACACGTTGGAAAAGTGAGTACCCATATGAACATCGAATGGAAAGACAGCTACCGCATCGGCCACGACCGCATCGACCAACAGCACCAGCAGCTCTTCGCGCTCGCCAACGTGGTGTTTGCAGCCACTGCCCAGCCTGCCTACCGGCTCGCCGCGATGCAGTTGTACAGCTACATCCGCACCCATTTTGCAGAAGAAGAGGCGCTGATGCGCAGCGTCAGCTATCCAGACTACCCCAACCATGTGCAGATGCACACCGCCATGATTTCCCGCTGGAATGCCATCAGCGAGAGCATTGGCAAGAACGAGTTCAAGAACACCGAAATCAACGCCTTCATGCACGAGTGGCTGCTCCAGCACATTGCCCAGCACGACACCCAGATTGCTGCCTACATCCAGCAGCGCAACGCCTAGACCGTCAGCCCCCTTTTTTATCGCCAACACCGCACCATTGCAGGAACCCCACCATGGCTAAAACCATCATGATCGTCGATGACTCTGCCTCCATCCGCACGGTGGTGGGGATTGCGCTACGCGGCGAAGGCTACACCGTGATCGAGGCCATCAACGGCCAGGACGCCATCAACAAGCTCACCGGCCAGAAGGTCAACCTCATCATCAGTGATGTGAACATGCCCATCATGGACGGCATCACCTTTGTGAAGAACGTCAAGACCATGGCGGCTTACCGCTTCACCCCCATCATCATGCTCACCACCGAGTCTGATGAATCCAAGAAACGCGAAGGCCAGGCCGCAGGCGCCAAAGCCTGGGTGGTCAAGCCCTTCAAGCCCGAACAGATGCTGGGTGCCGTGCAGCGCCTATGTCTTCCCTAAGTTCGTTCCCTGATTTCCTGCCCTGATTCGCCTGGCCCACCGTATGCCCCTGGAGACCTCTTATGCCCTCTGACACCCCCATGACCCAAGTGGACCTGCGCATCGATGGCGAATGCAGTATCTACCGCGCCGACGAACTCAAAGCCGCCCTGACCGAACCCCTGCAGGTGGGTGTGCGCCTGGTGGTGGACCTCTCCTCAGTGAGCGAGCTCGATACCTGCGGCCTGCAGATCCTCATGCTGGCCAAACGCACGGCCAAGGCGGTAGGGGCCGAGTTGCAACTCATCGGCCACAGCCCGGCGGTGATCGAAGTCTTTGAGCTACTGAACATGGCCGCCTTCTTTGGCGACCCACTGGTCATCGAGCACAGCAAGTAGACACAGAAAGCATCTCATGAACCTCGACCAAGCCCTCCTCATCTTCATCGCCGAAAGCCGCGAACTGCTCGAAGACATGGAAAGCTCCCTGCTCGGCCTGGAGCAGAGCGACGACAAGACAGAGCTCATCAACTCCATCTTTCGCGCCGCCCACACCATCAAAGGCTCTTCGGGCCTGTTCAGCCTGGACCACGTGGTGGCCTTCACCCACGTGGTGGAAAACGTGTTGGACCGAGTCCGTGCCGGCACCATGCCCATCAGCGACGAGCTGGTGGCCACCCTGCTGCTGTGCTGCGACCACATCAAGGCACTCATCGATGGTGTTCAGGCCGGACAGACCGAGGCCGATGACGCCTCCACCGCAGCCGGTGCACCCTTGCTGCTGCAACTGCATGCCGCCCTGGGCACACCGGGCGGCGGTGTCGCTGCCCTGGTGCCAGAGCACGAAGTAGACGCCACCCAGCGCATGCCGAGCACAGGCGGAGGCTCCGACCACTGGCATATCTCCATGCAGTTTGGCACGGAAGTGCTGCGCATGGGCATGGACCCGCTCTCCTTCATCCGCTACCTCTCCACCATCGGGCGCATCGTCGATATCCTGACCATTCCCGACCGTCTGCCCGAGGCCAGCGCCATGGAGCCCGAACTGTGCTACCTGGCCTACGAGTTGTCTCTTGACACCAAGGCCGACAAGGCCGCCATTGAGCGCGCCTTCGAGTTTGTGCAGGGCGATGTGCGCCTGCGCATCCTGCCGCCCAACAGCCAGGTGGAAGAGTACATCCGCCTGATCAAGGAGTCGCCCGAGATCTCCGAGCGCATTGGCGAGCTGATGGTGCGCTGCGGCGCGCTCACCCGCCAGGAGCTCGACAACGCCCTCAACACCCAGGCCGACACCATTCCGCCACGCCAGCTCGGTGCCATTCTGCTGGAGCAGCAGTCGGTACCCGCCGAAGTGGTGGACGCCGCCCTGACCAAGCAAAAGCAGGTCAAGGAAGTACAGGCCCAGGAAAGCCGCTCGGTGCGGGTCGATGCCGACAAGCTTGACCAGCTCATCAATCTGGTGGGCGAACTCATCATTGCCGGTGCCAACGTCAACATGATTGCCCACCGCGCCAAGGTGATTGAACTGGAAGAAGCCACCTCCAAGCTCTCCATCCTGGTCGAAGAAGTGCGCGACAGTGCCCTACAGCTGCGTATGGTGAAAATCGGCGCCACCTTCAACCGCTTCCAGCGCGTGGTGCACGATGTGGCGCGCGACCTGGGCAAGGACATCGCGCTCATCGTCGACGGCGAAGATACCGAGCTCGACAAGACGGTGGTGGAGAAGATTGGCGACCCGCTGATGCACCTGGTGCGCAACTCCATGGACCATGGCATCGAGAGCGCAGAACTGCGTGCCGCCCGTGGCAAGCCACTCAAGGGCACCCTGAAGCTCAACGCGTTCCACGACTCCGGCGCCATTGTGATTACGGTGCAGGACGACGGTGGTGGTTTGAAGAAAGACCGCATTCTGGCCAAGGCCACCGAGCGCGGGCTCATTGAGCCGGGCCAGCACCTGAGCGATTCCGATATCTATGGCCTGGTATTTGAGCCAGGTTTCTCCACCGCAGAGCAGATCACCAACCTCTCTGGCCGTGGTGTGGGTCTGGATGTGGTGAAACGCAACATCACCGCGCTGCGCGGCACGGTCAGCCTGGACAGCACCGAGGGTGTGGGCACCACGGTGACGGTACGGCTGCCGCTCACCCTGGCCATCATCGACGGTTTCCTGGTGGAAGTGGGCAAGCGCGTATTTGCCATCCCCCTGGACATGATCGAGGAGTGTGTGGCCTACACCGCAGAGCCGGACCACGATTACACCAACCTGCGTGGTCAGGTATTGCCATTCATCAAGCTGCGCGATCTGTTTGGCATCCGCAACAACCCGCCAGTCAAGGGCGAGAACATTGTGGTGCT
>CAJBVC010000149.1 GCA_903958915.1 uncultured beta proteobacterium | reverse complement strand
TACTTTCTTCGGGAGACGCGTTTGCCACCGATTCAACTGCTGCGCAGTTTGGGTGTGCCGATGGCCATTTCTACCGACTGCAACCCTGGCAGCTCGCCCTGCACGTCCCTGTTGCTGATGCTAAATATGGCGTGCACGCTGTTCCGGCTGACACCCGAAGAAGCACTGGCGGGGGTGACGCGCCATGCCGCCATGGCACTGGGCCTTCCCGACAGGGGCGTTTTGGCTAAGGGCAAGCGGGCCGACTTTGTGCTGTGGGATGCCCAGCATCCGGCCCAATTGAGTTACGCGATGGGAAGCAATCCACGCATTCAAACCGTATTCAAAGGGCAAGTTGTATGACGATGTATACCACCCATACGCTGTTGCCGGGACACGCGCCACTGCTGGTCAGCATGCCCCATGTGGGCACCGAAATTCCTCTGGAGTTGCAAGCCCACTATGTGCCTCGTGCGCTGGGCGTGGAAGACACCGACTGGCATCTGCCGCGGCTCTACAACTTCCTGTCCGTGCTGGGCGCCAGCGTGTTGACCCCACGCTTTTCGCGCTATGTCATGGATTTGAATCGCCCGCCCGACGACGCACCCATGTACCCTGGTGCGTCCAACACCGAGCTCTGCCCCACCCGATTTTTCACGGGGGATGCCATATACCAAGCAGGGATGGAGCCCGATGCGGCAGAGCGGCTGCGGCGCAGAGTGCAGTACTGGCAGCCCTACCATGACGCGCTGTCCGCCGAGTTGCAGCGCCTGCGATCGCAGTTTGGCCGGGTTCTGTTGTGGGACGCCCACAGCATCCGCTCCGAGATTCCCTGGCTGTTTGAGGGCCGTCTGCCCGATCTCAACATCGGCACGGCCGGTGGCACCAGCGCGCACGCCGCGATTGCTGCAGCGGTGTTGCAGGCCTGCGAAGCCAGTTCACAGGTGTCGACCGCCGTCAATGGCCGATTCAAAGGGGGCTTTATTACGCGCCACTACGGGCGACCCGCGGAGCATGTCCATGCAGTGCAGCTGGAGATGTGCCAAAGCCTCTACATGCAGGAGGAAGTGCCCTTCGTCTATGACGAAGAACGTGCTGCACGCATTCAACCCTTGTTAAAGAAAATGGTCGCCAGCGCCCTGGCAGCGTGCGTGAACAGCTATGAATAAAGTAGCAAACCGATTCGTTGCGGACCGTGCCTGGGTGCAGGGCCGGTGGGAAAGCGACGTCCTGCTCGAGGTGGCACCCAACGGAGCCTGGAGCCAGGTGCAAGCGGGTGC
Organism: uncultured beta proteobacterium; assembly: GCA_903958915.1. Taxonomy (GTDB): domain Bacteria; phylum Pseudomonadota; class Gammaproteobacteria; order Burkholderiales; family Burkholderiaceae_C; genus Allorhodoferax. The sequence continues at coordinate 1,428 of CAJBVC010000149.1, read as the reverse complement.
GTCGGCGCAACAACAGACCAGTGCATTCCGGCTGAATGGCTCGGTGCTGCCCGGCCTGGTCAATGCGCACAGCCATGCCTTCCAGCGCGCCATTGCCGGTTTGACCGAGCGGCGCAGCCTGGGCGACCAGGCCAGTGATGACTTCTGGACTTGGCGCGACCGCATGTACGCCGCCGCCAACCGCGTTACGCCCGAACATCTCGAGGCCATTGCCAGCCAGCTGTATACCGAATTGCTGGCGGGCGGCTACACCCAGGTATGCGAGTTTCACTACCTGCACAGTGATGTGAGCGGGGCTGCCTACGCCAACCCGGCGGAGATGTCCCTGGCGTTGGTGCGGGCGGCGCAGCGCACCGGCATCGGACTGACCCTGTTGCCCACGCTCTACATGCGTTCCGGCTTCACCGCAACCGGCCTGCGCGAGGACCAACGCCGCTTCGCCTCCACCCCCCAGAGCATTGCCCGCATCGTGGAGGAGGTCCAGCGCTGCACGGCGGATGACCCAGCCATCAACGTGGGCATTGCCTTGCATTCATTGCGGGCGGTCGATCCGGCTGCCTTGCGCGAGATGGCAGCATATGCTCGGGCAGCCCACCTTCCCGTGCACATCCATATCGCGGAGCAGACCCAGGAAGTGGAAGACTGTATTGGCCATACGGGTCTGCGTCCGATTGAATGGCTGCTGGAGAACGTGTCCGTCGATGCCCACTGGAACCTGGTGCACGCCACCCACACCACCACGGCCGAACTTACCGGTACCCGGCAGGCGGGCGCAGCCATTGTGATCTGCCCGACCACCGAGGCCAATCTGGGCGACGGCGTGTTTGATCTTCCCGGATATGGGGCGGTGCAGGGAAACTGGTCGATTGGTTCGGACAGCCATGTCTGCCGCAGTTGGGTCGAGGAACTCAGGATACTGGAGTATTCCCAGCGCTTGCACCATCGTAAACGCAACGTGGCCGCACAGGCACTGCTTGAGGAAAGCTCTGCAACAGCACTGTTTGAGGCCGCTCTATCGGGTGGAGTGGCTGCCGCTGGGCAACCACTGGCAGGAATTGCGGTGGGTCAGCGGGCGGACTTCGTTACGCTCCGTCCGGACTCGCCCGCGTTGCTTGGCATTCCACAGGATCATGTGCTGGACGCACTGGTGTTTTCCGGCTCGGGGCGCGATATTGATGGCGTTTATGTTGGAGGACGGCAGCTTGGGATGGACGCTCTTCAAGCGGCAGTGGCAACGCCGTTTGCGCGGGCCATGCGGGATTTGTGGGCAAACCCGGCGGGCAGTCAATGCCGGTAGGCTCTGTACGCAACGGGCGACAGTCCGATTCCGCCGCGGGACACCCGACACAAGGCGCCGTTGGCAGGAGCCCCGGTCTCCACTGTGAATTTGGGCAATCCGCCTAGCGATATGGAGTCCGGGGCCAAAAG
>CAJBVC010000148.1 GCA_903958915.1 uncultured beta proteobacterium | reverse complement strand
CGCACCATGTGGGGCTTCAAGGAGTGCAGTGTCTACATCTACAAGTTGATCCTGAACGGTGGTGATGGCATGGGTAAAGCACGGATCGGCTTCAATCAGGAAGCCGCCGAGGCGATGATGGAATTGGCAGAGCTGCATGACGCCCAGTTTGGCAGTTTTGAGTCGGGGGGCGGCGGTGGGTTTTTGGACCCGACCGTGCGCTCTGGCCTGGATGGAGCCCGCTGACGCTGCAGTTCAGCGACGTTGCGCTGCCAAAAGCTCGGACTCTTTCGCCCGCTGTGCAAACTCGGCGCGCAGTGCCTTCAGTTTGGCACGCGGGTCTTCCTTCACGGTATTTTGGTCCAGTGCCATTTCGGCGATAAACCGGCTTGGTAGTGCTGCAACCATCTCGCGGCCTTTCTTGCGCCTGCGGGTCCAACTTACCGCCAGGCTGCGTTGGGCACGGGTGATCCCGACATACATCAGGCGGCGTTCTTCCTGCAGACGCTCCGATTGGGCGTCGGCACTGGTGTCGTCGTCCATTTTGAATGGCAGCATGCCCTCGGTGACGCCCACCAGCACAACGTGGGGCCACTCCAACCCCTTGGCGGCGTGCAGGGTCGACAGCGTCACGACGTTCTGGTCAGCTTCCCGCTCCTGAATGGTCGACAGCAGGGCGATCGTTTGCGAAACTTCCAGCAGACTCTTGACCTCTCGCTCGGAAGTCCCGGCGATATCGTCCATCTGACCTCCGCAACGTTGCGACATCCAGTCGCAAAATTCCAGTACGTTGCTCCATTTGGCGGCGGCAATCTTGTCACTCTCCTCGCTGTCAAGGAGGTGTTTTTCATAGCCGATTTCCTTGAGCCATTCCGACAAAAAACTACTTGCCAATTGCGCGCCCTGTGTGTGGCGGGCACGAAACTCGAGGTCATTCACATAGCGACCGAACTCGTGCAGACTGCCCAGGGCTTTGGTGCTGAGTGCTGCACCGAGCGAGGGTGAAAAGAGTGCTTCGAACAGACTGAGCTTGTATTGGCTGGCGTAATGTCCCAATGTGCCCAGCGTTTGATGCCCGATGCCACGTTTGGGAGTGGTGACCGCGCGCAGAAAGGCGGGATCGTCGTCGTTGTTGGCCCAGAGACGAAACCAGGCACACAGGTCACGGATTTCGGCGCGGTCAAAGAAACTCTGCCCACCCGAAACCTTGTACGGAATATTGGCCTTGCGCAGTGCCTTCTCGAAGGGCTTGGACTGGTGGTTGGCGCGGTACAGCAGTGCGAAATCCCGAAACTCTTTGTACTGCTGCCCGGCCTGTGCAAGCGTGCCTTCAGCGCGCAAGCTCTGGATGCGAGCCACTGCGCGCTCGGCCTCATGCTCTTCATTGTCGGCGTCCACCACCCGCACCGGCTCTCCCTCGCCAAGGTCACTCCAGAGGTTCTTGGGGTAGAGCTTGGGATTGGGGCCAATCACGTTGTTGGCTGCACGCAGAATGGCCGATGTCGAGCGGTAGTTTTGCTCCAGTGTGATGACTTTGAGTGACGGAAAGTCCAACGGCAATTTCTTCAGGTTGTCCAGTGTTGCACCACGCCAGCCATAAATCGACTGGTCGTCGTCCCCCACGGCCGTAAAGCGGGCGCTGGCTGGCGCATGGCCGCCGGCCAGGAGCTTGAGCATTTCGTACTGCGTGGCGTTGGTGTCCTGATACTCGTCCACAAGGATATGGCCCATCAGCGCTTGCCACTTGTGCCTGACGTGCTCATGATTTTGTAGCAACTTGAGGGGGAGGCCGATCAGGTCATCAAAGTCCACACTTTGGTAGGCCGTCAACCGCTCTTCGTAACGTGCCATCACCATGGCAGCGACGCGTTCGTTCTCGCCCTCGGCGCATGCCAGTGCCTGTGCCGCGGTGAGCCCGGCACTCTTCCAGGCGCTGATGGTCCATTGCCATTGGCGTGCGGTTGCCGCGTCCACGGTACCGCCAGCGTCTTTCAGGATGCTGGTCACGTCATCGGTATCCAGAATTGAAAATGCCGGTTTGAGTCCCAGAGCCGCGCCGTCTTGCCGCAGCATGCGCACACCGAGCGCATGGAAGGTGCAAATAACGACATCCCTGGCGGCTTTGCCTATCAGTCCCTTGGCGCGTTCGCGCATCTCCGCTGCCGCCTTGTTGGTGAACGTGATGGCAGCGATGCGCCGTGCGTCCATTCCACTTTGAATGAGCCGGGCGATTTTGTGCGTGATTACGCGTGTCTTGCCAGAACCGGCGCCTGCGAGTACCAGGCACGGGCCGTGCAAGTAGTTAACAGCTTCCTGTTGGGCGAGGTTCATGCCCGCAGCAGGGGGTGGCGCGGGCATGCTATTTGGCGACCGTTGGGGGTTCGATCGGCTGATCGTTGTCGTACAGCCCCTCCCAGCGCTGCCCACCCTTCCATGTGAACACTCCCTGCCCGTGCTTTCTGCCGGCCTTCCACTGGCCGGAATACTGGTCGCCGTTGGGCCAATTGAAAGTTCCTGTGCCATCGGGCAAGCCGTTGACGTGTTGGCCGGTATAGGTCTCGCCGGTTGCAAATACGCTGCGCCCCTGACCCTGGGGCACACCATTGACGACCGGCCCTTCGTAGACGTTGCCATTGGCAAATCGCAGCTTGCCTTGCCCCTGGGCACGCTCTTCGACCCAGTCACCCTCAAATCGTTGCCCATTTTTCCAGTGGTAAATACCCTTTCCGTGGGGAACGCCCGCAACGAAGTTACCGGCGTAGGTATCTCCCGAGGCATAGCGCATTTGCCCGGCACCTTGGGGCAATCCGTTGGCTACATGGCCTTCGTACTGATTGCCGCTGGCGAACCGGATTTTGGCCAGTCCCACCGGCGTGTCATGTTCCCAATCGCCTTCATAGGTCTGGCCATTGGCCCAGGCAAAGACGCCTTTCCCATGGCGTTTCCCGGCTTCAACGGTTCCCTCATAGGTGTCGCCGTTGTCCCAAGTGACCTTGCCACTGCCCGAGAGCGTGCCACCATGGGGGTCTGGCACAAAACGACCGACAAAGCGTGCTGCGCCAGCAACGAACTCTTTAATCGGTGGTTGCGTGGGCGCTGCACTGGAATCACGGGATGCAATAGGCTCGGCGACAGCAGGTTGTGGCGCCGCCGCAGTTGCAGTGCGCGCGCCTGAAGCTTCAGACGGCCCACGTGGCGTCACATTCGCTTCACTTTGGCGGGTACCCGCAGGTGTGGTGGCCGGCTTGACCATGGCCGCAAGGGGCAGGCTGGACTGAAGGTTGCTCGTCAACGGAGTTTTGGGCGGAGTGGCAGCGCTAGGTGCTGATTCCACTGGGCGCAATGCGACCCACGGCGTGCCACGCTCGCGTGCCAGCGTCTGAATCTGGGTGCGTGCGACGTCCTGTACTGCACCTTTACACAGTGGGAGCGCCTCGCGCCAAAGCGTCTCGGTTACCAGCGACAGATCCTGCTTCTCTTCGCGTGACAGCGCCATGGCCGTGGTGCGCAGGCGTTGGCTGTACTCGCGTGCCTTTTCGAACGCGGGAGCACAAAATTCGGCGTTGTGACCGTCTATTTCGGACTGCTCGCGCCGACGCTGCGCAACGTCCTGCTGGGAGCCTGTGCACAACTCCGACGCGTTCTCCCAGGCATCTTCCGATTTTCGGAACAGCACGGACGCCTCACTGAACCTGCGCTCACTCAGGGCTTTTCGGGCCAGCTCCTGCAGCGCAGAAGCATCCCGGTGCGCTGACTCGCACTTGGGTCCCGCACCCTGCTGTTCCGACAGGCGCTCTTGCTGCTTCAAGTCGTCGGCGAGATTGCGTTTGGCGCGTTCTTTGGCCCGGTCTTCACACTGCTCCACGGCCTTGGTCCACAGGGCAATGGCCTCATCCAGAAATTTGAGCTGCTCCGACAGATCGCGTTTTTGGGCTTGCGCGGTGGCAACACTCAGGTCCAGCGCCATGGCCTTGTCGGTCAGGGGGCGGCAGCCCAATGGCACAGCCGGTGCGGGCGGTGCCGCAGGAGCGAGCGGCACCAGCGCAGGATCGGCGCTGGGGTTGCCCAGTTCGGGCTCGGGTTTGGGAGATGTGTCAGGTGCCGGAATGCCCTGGGGCGGGGGTGTTTGCGGAACAGGCAAGATCGGCTGCGTCCGCCCTGGCATCATCAGAAGGAACGCCAGCACTGTGGCGAGCGCGAAGGGGGCAAGTCGACGCATGCGGTCGGGTGTCCTAGGGATTGGCAGACGAGGCCACCGGCATGCGCAACATGCTGTCAATCAGTCCGCGGGCATAAGGCTGACTGGTGTTGGGTAGATCGTCCATATCGTAGGAAAAAGCCTGCGGCGCAGAAGCCATCGGCATGTCTGCCAAGTCAAATTGCAGTTCCTCGGGCCGAATGCCACCCAGGATCGCCACCACATCTTCCCGGCGTCCGCGTTGCGTGGCCAGCGCGTTGAGCACTGTCATGCGCTCCGGGTCCAGGACCAGGGAATTGGCTGTTAATCCGCGCTCAATGAGTTTTTGGTGCAAAGAAAAACCCGCCAACGGATTGCCATTGAGTTTTTCCAACCGGTTGTAGGCCCAGACATCGGCCTTGTCAAAAATGGTGGCGGCGGCCCATGCCACCCCGGTCAGCGAACTTCGATTGGCTGCCGCCTGCTGCATTGCCGCAACAACATCAATTTGCTTGAGTTGTCTGACCGCCGCATTGGACAGCGCATCCCGCAGCTGGGATCTGGCCATGGCTGTTACATCGTCGACCAGTCGCTTCCTGAAGGCCGCCGTGGCTGCGTTTGCGGCTTCGGTTTGGGCCGCCTTCATGGCGGTTTCAGCCGCGAGTGCTGCCCCTTTGAGCCCGGAAGCGATGGTGAACAGGTTGTACAAGGTCCCCACGATTTTGGTGCCATAGTGGTAGGTCTTCATGCGGGCCCCACCTTCCTCAGATACTCCCTGGGTCCACAGCACGGCCCACAGCGCCTCATCCTCGGTCATCTCGGCTCGGGCAACTTGCAGCGGATGCATGCTCAGCAACCAGTGGTAGTCTTGCGTTTGAGGCAAATTCGGGGGTGCCAGACGGGTGTAGCCCCGGCACACCTTGTAGGGGGTGACCTTCACCGTTTTCCCCCCAAACAGCGTCAGCGAAAATGGCTCGCCTGCGTCGCGCCGGTCGGCCAACTCCAGCAACATCTTTTCCGAGTTTTCGCTGGAGTAGGAGCCGACGGCCTGTATTTTTTCGCCCAACTGCAGTGGCGAGCCGCCCGCAGCGCCGACCACCGTGAGGCGCTCGTCCACGCCAAGCCCGCGCACCCAGGCGACTCGGTCGTCCGCTGCCAGGTCGTAGGCCGATGCCACGGAGATCGGCAGTTCCCATTGCGTGTCGCATTCCGGGTCCTTCAGGCTGGCGGAACGGGCGATAGCGGGCCGGAGGGCTTTTTCCCCGGCACCGTAGGCGCGAATGTTGGCAAGCAACTCCTCGTTGACTTTGCGGCCATCGTCTACGGTGTACTTGGTGCCGGCACAGCCCCCAAGCAAGTTGGCAAAAAATATCAGAATGATCCAGCGCATGGCATGTTCCCCATTTCACTCCATTGTGGTTCGCTCAGAGCCAATGGTACCGCCGCAGCGACCCCATCAGCCGCGGGCTGCGACAATTGACAGGTGCAACATGTTTTGACCATTACGTTTCCCTTTTTTGCTCTGGTGCTGCTAGGGTTTCTGTCGGCCCGAGGCTCGTTGCTGCCGTTGTCAGCCATTCCTGGGCTCAACGCTTTCGTGCTGTTCTTCGCGCTGCCGTGCATGCTGTTCCGGTTTGGAGCGTCAACGCCCATTGCGCAGTTGCTGGATGCACGGGTGGCACTGGTGTATCTGCTGTCGGCGACGGCCGTCGTGACGTTGACGGTGATGGTGACCCGGCGTGGACGCATTGGCTGGAACGACGCCGCATTTGGCGCGCTGGTGGCAGCGTTTCCGAACACAGGATTTATGGGTGTACCTCTGCTGGTGGCGTTGATGGGGCCGCGCTCGGCCGGGCCGGCCATTTTGGTGGTGTTGGTCGACATGGTGTTTACGTCTTCGCTGTGCCTTGCATTGTCCCGTCTCGGGGCTGTGGGCGATCCCGGAAAGTCGGCCGGCCAGGCGACTCGCAATGCCCTGCGGGGCGTTGTCGCGAACCCCTTGCCATGGTCGATTCTGTTGGGCGCACTGCTGTCGGCGATGCAATGGAAACTGCCTCAGCCGATGGGGCAAACTGTAGGGCTGCTTGCGGACGCTGCCTCGCCGGTGGCACTATTCACCATTGGTGCGGTGTTGGCACGATCCCAGATGCTTGCGCATGCAGATGTAACGCAGGTCACCGCGTGGCGGGAAGTCCTGCCTGTAGCAGCCATCAAACTGTTCGTTCATCCGGTCGTCGTCTGGCTG
>CAJBVC010000147.1 GCA_903958915.1 uncultured beta proteobacterium | reverse complement strand
TGCCAGCTTGCCGATTTGCGGTACCAGCCCGTAGTGGCCGCCAATCACGCGCTTGAGCATGCCCTCGTGGCCAAGGTGGTTGGCACCCCCGGTGCCGCCGTCGCCCGGGCCACCGCCAAACAGCAGTGTCAGGTTGCGCGGGGAGCCGGTATCCAGAAAGCGCTTTTCCAGCGCCAGGATGAGTTCGACGGGTACACCGTTGGAGCCAAAGCCCGCACAGCACAGGGTGTCGCCGTCACGCACGATGGCAATGGCCTCAGCCGCGGATACAACTTTCTTTCTCATACAACAGCCTTTCTTGCTAAGTCAAAAATCAGTACTGGCCTTCGGTCAGGGTATCGAGCTGGAACAGGCCACTGCTGTGCCACAGCCAGACGTCGGTATAGGTCACCCGGCCAAGCTTGACCGGGGCCGGGTAGGGTGCTGCCTTGCGCAGAGTGCGCTCAATCTCGCTCACCACTTCCGGCGCATGCGTGGGCCTGCGAGTCCAGCGGATGGAGGTCACCGCGCCACGGGCGTTGATCTCCACGTCGACCACACCGATGGCATGCAGCTGGGGCGGCATCTTGCCCTTGTAGATGCGGTCGGCGTTGTGCGCATACAAATGCGCGGCGGCATCGCGCCGGTAGTCGCGGGCTGTGCGCGCCTGGGACGCTTGAGCACCGGGCGCTGCAGGTGGGGTCGATGCAGCAGCCTGCGGCTGCGGGGTGTCCGTTGCGGTTGCCGGCGGTGGGGTTGGCTCAGGTGGCGGCCTGGCCACACAACCCGCCACGATTGCGGCTATGCTGGCCCACAGGCTGGCGATGGTGGCTGCGGCTCGGTGCGGTTTGGGTGTCATAGAGTGCCTCCGAATCGCAAAGCACAAGCATACTGTGCCCTAAATTGGAGCGAGACTTGACTGGAAATGGGCGAATCTTGATGGGGATCAACAGTGCGTCCGGACGTTGAGTTCCTGACACAACTGACCCAAGCACCCGCGGTGCTGGTGCGTGTGGATGCAGCGCGCGGGTCGGTGCCGAGGGAAGTGGGTGCGTGGATGGCGGTTTTCGCTGGCCGCGTCATGGGCACTGTGGGCGGCGGTCACCTGGAGTGGCAAGCGATTGCCCACGCACGCGAGCGCCTGGAGACGCCGTCTGGCGAAGTGGATGTTGTCCGCTTTGCCCTGGGCCCCACTTTAGGCCAATGCTGCGGAGGCGAGGTGCATTTGCGGTTCCAGAACGTGGTCGCGTCCGACTCCCCCTGGCTGCGCGAACAACTGGCGCCCGTTTGTGTGCCCGTGGCCATTTTTGGAGGGGGGCACGTGGGACATGCTCTGGTGCAGGTGCTGGCCCGCTTGCCGAGGGACATCATCTGGGTGGACAGTCGGGACGCGATATTCCCAGCAGGACTGCCACACGGCGTGCAATGCGAACATTCGGCGCCTGTGGAGGGTGCTGTGACAGACCTGAAGGCTGGCACCAGTGTATTGATCATGAGCTTTAGCCATGCGGAAGACCTGGAAGTGGTGGCTGCCTGCCTGCGGCGCCAGCGTGACCGGGGCGATCTCCCATTTGTTGGCCTGATTGGCAGCAAGACCAAGTGGGCAGCGTTTCGCAGCCGGCTGGCGCAGCGCGGCTTTACGGAGGCCGAACTCGCCCACATTACCTGCCCCATCGGTGTGGCGGGCATTACCGACAAGCGCCCCGAAGTGATCGCGGTGGCGGTGGCGGCACAATTGTTGCAAGTGGGCACCTCATAAGCACCGACAAAATTCACTTTTGCACCACGGAGTAGCACGCACATGGAAAGTTACCTGCTGGACTGGGCCAATCTGCTATTGCGCTGGACGCACGTCATCACGGCCATCGCCTGGATTGGTTCCTCGTTCTACTTTGTCTTTCTGGACAGCAGCCTCACCCCGCCAGTCGATGACGACCTGAAACGCCAGGGCGTGAGTGGCGAGTTGTGGGCCGTGCACGGTGGCGGCTTCTACCATCCGGTGAAGTTCTTGGTTTCGCCGCCGAAGCTTCCTGAACACCTGCACTGGTTTTTCTGGGAGAGCTACACCACCTGGCTCACCGGGTTTGCGCTGTTCACGGTGTCGTACCTGTGGAGTGCGGGCACCTACCTGGTCGACAAATCGGTGATGGACTGGTCGCCTGCTGCCGCCATTGGAGCAGCGCTGGGATTCCTGGTGGTGTTCTGGCTGGCGTACGATGCCATTTGCCGCACCCTGGGGCAGCGCAAGAATGGCGATGCACTGGTGGGTGGCTGCGTGGCACTGCTGGTGTGTCTGGCGTCCTGGCTCGCCTGCCACTGGTTTGCCGGGCGCGCAGCGTTTCTGCTGGTCGGCGCCATGATGGCAACCGCCATGAGCGCCAATGTGTTTTTCTGGATCATCCCCGGGCAGCGCACCGTGGTGGCCGACCTCAAGGCCGGCAAGCCGGTAGACCCGATCTACGGCAAGCGCGGCAAACAGCGCAGTGTGCACAACACCTACTTCACCTTGCCGGTGGTGTTTGCCATGCTGAGCAACCACTACAGCTTCACCTATACCCATCCACAGAATTGGCTGATTCTGATTGCGATGATGTTTGCCGGCGCGGCGATTCGCCAGTTTTTTGTGATGCGCCACGGTTTCCTGCTGGGGCGCAACACGCATCCGTGGCGCTATGCCGCGGTTGGCGTGGTGGTGCTGGCAGGCCTGTTCGTGTGGCTGCAGCCGCAACCGGCACCAGTCTCCGGCGCTATGAATTCAGGAGCTGGTGGCGCACAGCCCACGGTCGTTGAAGGCGCTATTGGCTACAAGACAGTGCAGGCGGTGCTGGAGCAGCGTTGCTACCTGTGCCACGGCACTTTGGTGCAAATGAAGAATGTACGCCTGGATTCACCTGAGTTGGTGAAACTCCATGCCAACAACCTGTACCAGCAGGCCGTTGTGACAAAAATCATGCCCATGAACAATGCCACCCACATCACCGACGCCGAGCGTGCGCTCATCGCCAAGTGGTTTACCGATGGCGCGCGGGTGGACTGATTCGCAGGGATGTGCTGGAAGCGGAGTTATTCCATTTCCAGATCATTTGTGTCTAGGCGTGAAGCCGAAGGCAGTGCTGTAGCACGACAAGGCGAAGCAACAACGACACGGATGATTTGGAATTGGAATTAGGCGAACAGGTGCAGTTTGGCGGCCAGCTTCTGAATGCCAAGGAAGTGGCCTTGCGGCGCAGGTGCAGCCGTTGCGTCGGCGCTATCACCGCCCTTGAC
>CAJBVC010000146.1 GCA_903958915.1 uncultured beta proteobacterium | reverse complement strand
GTGCGCCAGCTCGACCCCGCCATCGCAGCCGATCGACCCTTGAGTTTCTTTGCTTATGGTGTGGGTGAGGTCACGCCACCCTCGGAAGGTGGGCCCGAGTTTGGATCGCATTTCGCCCTGTTGCAGGCCTTGAAATTGTGGTGTTTTCCGGTTGCAGCGCAGGTGGAACTTGCGCAAGGCGCTCCTGATTTAGTAGCGTACCACCAGCGCATGGGTGTTTTGCGCGATGCCCTGCCGTTCGATATTGATGGTGTGGTTTACAAAGTCAACAGCCTGACACTGCAGCGACAACTGGGGTTTGTGACGCGCGAGCCCCGCTGGGCGGTGGCGCACAAATATCCGGCACAGGAGCAAATGACCACCGTGGTGGGCATCGAAGTGCAGGTGGGACGCACCGGCAAATTGACCCCCGTGGCCAAGCTGACCCCCGTGTTCGTCGGCGGCGTGACGGTAACCAACGCGACGCTGCACAACGAAGATGAAGCCCGGCGCAAGGACGTGCGGGTGGGTGACACAGTGATTGTGCGTCGCGCAGGTGATGTCATCCCCGAGGTGGTGGGCGTGGTATTACCAGAAACGGTCGATGCTGCACATCAGTCTGCAACTGCAATTCGGGGCGCGGTGTTCACCATGCCGCCTGCCTGCCCGGTGTGCGGCTCCGCTGCTCTGCGCGAGGAGGGTGAAGCAGACTACCGCTGTTCGGGGGGCCTTTTTTGCAGCGCCCAGCGCAAACAGTCGATCCTGCATTTCGCCCAGCGCCGCGCAGTGGAAGTGGAAGGACTGGGCGACAAACTGGTCGACCAACTCGTCGATGCCGGACTCATCCACACGCTGGCCGACCTCTACCGGCTGGGCCTGACTTCCCTGGCGGCCTTGGATCGAATGGCCGCTAAGTCCGCACAGAACGTGCTGGAGGCGCTACAAAAATCAAAGCAGACCACCTTGCCGCGTTTCGTCTTCGGATTAGGAATCCGTCACGTAGGTGAGGCCACCGCCAAAGCCCTGGCGCGCCACTTTGGCGCCTTGGACGCCATCATGGACGCGTCGGTTGACCAGTTGTTGGCGGTAGCCGATGTCGGGCCGATCGTGGCGCAGAGCATTCGGACCTTTTTTGACCAGGTGCACAACCGTGAAGTGGTGGCACAACTGCGCGCCTGTGGCGTTACTTGGGAAGAAGGTGCGCCGTCCGTGGTGGCCACGTTGCCACTGGCGGGCAAGACTTTTGTGCTGACCGGTACTTTCCCGACCCTCAGCCGCGAGCAGGCCAAGGAAATGCTGGAAACTGCCGGCGCCAAAGTAGCGGGCGCGGTGAGCAAAAAGACCGACTATGTGGTGGCCGGGAGCGATGCGGGTAGCAAGCTGACCAAGGCCCAGGAACTCGGGGTGGCGATACTGGATGAAGTGGCCTTGTTGACATTGTTAAAAGGTGGTTCTGATGGCGATTCGTGAAATTCTCCGTATGGGCGACCCGCGTTTGCTGCGCTTGGCACAGCCCGTAACGGAGTTCGATACCGATGCACTGCATCTGCTGGTAAGCGACATGCTCGACTCCATGCGTGCCGTCAATGGCGCTGGCTTGGCGGCACCGCAAATTGGTGTCGATTTGCAGTTGGTGATTTTTGGCGGCAATGAGCGCAACCCGCGCTACCCGGATCGGCCGCTTGTGCCACCCACCGTTCTGGTCAACCCGTTGGTGACGCCTCTGGGTGATGTACAAGTAGACGATTGGGAGGGCTGTCTGTCGGTGCCGGGGTTGCGCGGTATGGTGCCACGGTGGGAGGCGATTCGCTACACCGGTTTTGACCAGTATGGTGATCCGATCGACCGATCGGTGAACGGATTCCATGCACGGGTGGTACAGCATGAATGTGACCACCTGGTTGGCAAGCTGTACCCGATGCGTGTGCGCGACTTCAGTAAATTCGGCTTTACCGATATCCTGTTTCCGGAGCTTTCTGCTGCCGAAGACGACTGACGGTTTCAGGCGGCCAACACTTCGAGCAGTTCGGTCTCGATCTCAATCTGGGCGCGGTTGTGTTGCAACTCAGCCCCGTCAATCAGGAACGTGTCGTCGACCCGCTCACCCAGCGTGGCGATTTTGGCCAGTTGCAGGTTGATCTTGTGTTTGGCCAGCACCCGGGCCACGCTGTACAACAAGCCGACACGGTCACTGGCAGAGATGCTCAATAGCCAATGCTGTGCCTTTTCATCCGGCTGCAGGGTCACGCGTGGCGCAATCGGAAAACTCCTGACGCGACGTGACACGCGGCCCCGGCTGGGCTTGGGAAGGGGACCCGCCTCGGAAATCGCATGGCTCAGGCCATTTTCCAGCATGCTGGTGAGTTCACGATAGTGCTCATCCATGTCGTGCGCCGGGGTAACCACCTGAAAGGTGTCCAGGGCAAATCCCGACTGGGTGGTATGGATTCGTGCGTCCAGCACGCTGAATCCCCCGTGCTCGAAATAGCCGCAAATGCGGGCAAAGAGATCGGGTTGATCGTGGGTATAAACCATCACCTGCAGTCCGGCACCACCAGGGGGTGAACGGCGCGCCCGCACGATCGGTCGTGTGGTGTTGACGTAACGTGACAGGTGTTTGGTGTGCCAGGCTATGTCACCCGCTTCGTGGCGCATGAAGTAACTGATGTCCAACGTGGCCCACAACGCCTTGTGCACCTCAAAGGGCATGGAGTGCAACGCCAAAATCACCAGGGCTTCGCGTTTACGGGCTTCGACTTCGGCGTCGTGGTCGGGCGCATGGCCCCCGAGTGCACGTGCGGTGTAGCGGTACAGGTCTTCGAGCAGCTTGCCCTTCCAGGCGTTCCACACCTTCGGAGAGGTGCCGCGAATATCAGCCACGGTCAGCAGGTACAGGGCGGTGAGGCGACGCTCGGTGCCAACCCGCTTGGCAAAGTCGGCAATCACCTTGGGGTCGCTCAGGTCCGACTTCTGCGCAATGCGGCTCATGGTGAGGTGTTTGCGCACCACAAACGCCATCAGTTCCGTGTCTTCCCGGGCAAAGCCATGCTGCTTGCAAAACCGCCGCACCTCCATGGCGCCGAGGTCGGAGTGGTCGCCGCCGCGCCCCTTGGCGATGTCATGAAAAATGGCTGCCACATACAGCAACCAGGGCTTGTCCCAGCCTCCAGCCAACTGGGAGCAGAACGGGTACTCATGGGCATGCTCCACGATGAAGAAGCGGCGCACATTGCGCAACACCATCAGCACGTGCTGATCGACCGTATAGACATGAAAAAGGTCGTGTTGCATCTGGCCGACAATTTTGCGAAACACCCACAGGTAGCGTCCCAGTACCGAGGTCTGGTTCATCAGTCGCATGGCATGGGTGATGCCTTCGGGCGCTTGCAGAATCTTGCGAAACGTTTCGCGATTGGCGGGGTCGTTGCGAAAGCGTGCATCCATGACATCGCGTGCGTTGTAGAGCGCGCGCAGCGTGCGTGCCGAAAGGTCCTTGACTCCTACCGTGTCCTGGTAGACCAGAAACGTCTCCAGTATGGCGGTGGGTTCACGCAGGTACAGGTCGTCACTGGCGACGTCGAGCATGCCCGCCTTGTCGTTGAAATGGGCGTTGATGGGACGCAGTGAGTGGGTGGAAGGGTTGAGCCGCTCTTCGATGTTGAGCATCAGGATCTGGTTGAGCTGCGCCACCGCCTTGGCTGTCCAGTAGTAGCGTTTCATCAGCGCTTCACTTGCGCGCGCCACAATCCGTTGGCCGGCGGGCGTTGGCGGTGTGATGTGGCCGAATGATTCCGCCAGCGCGTTTTGCATATCAAAAATCAGCCGGTCTTCCCGGCGATTGGACATCACGTGCAACCGCGCACGGATCTGGAACAGTAGGGATTCGTTGCGCTTGATTTGCCGGACCTCAAAGGGTGTGGCAAAACCATTGGCCGCCAGATCGGACCACTTGCCACCATAACCGGCGGCTTTGGCCACCCACAGGATGACCTGCAGGTCGCGCAGACCGCCTGGGGACTCCTTGCAGTTGGGCTCCAGCGAGTAGGGTGTGTTTTCAAACTTGGTGTGGCGCTGGCGCATCTCCAGAGTCTTTGCTACAAAGAATGCCTTGGGGTCCAGGGCGGCGAAAAATTCCTTCTGGAATTGCTGCATCAAGGCCGTATCTCCGGTGATGAGACGACACTCCAGCAATGCCGTCTGCACAGTGACATCCTTCTCGGATTCGGCCAGACAATCGGCCAGCGTGCGCACGCTGGAGCCGATTTCCAGTCCGACATCCCAGC
>CAJBVC010000145.1 GCA_903958915.1 uncultured beta proteobacterium | reverse complement strand
GGGGTAATTCGAACCGCGTTATGTATGTAGTCACTGGCTTTTTAAGAAGGTAAGCAGTAAGCA
Organism: uncultured beta proteobacterium; assembly: GCA_903958915.1. Classification (GTDB taxonomy): domain Bacteria; phylum Pseudomonadota; class Gammaproteobacteria; order Burkholderiales; family Burkholderiaceae_C; genus Allorhodoferax. The sequence goes on along the minus strand of CAJBVC010000145.1, from coordinate 2,300 downwards.
ACAAGGACAAACTATGCAACAAAACAAACCACTATCGCAAAACGCCATAGGCCGCGCCCTGGGGCTATCCAGCGCCAGCATGACCAAGTGCAAGCACATGGGGATGCCTGTTCATAGCGTAGATGCCGCACGCGCCTGGCGTGAGCACAACATCGCGCCCACCATGCACAAGTATTTGAAACCCAGCCCCACGACCCAGCCCCGACCGAAAGCCCGGCAACCGTCTGGAGCGCTACCGCACGCGCTGGCGCTGATGGGCATTGCCGCCGCCGCCCTGGAGGCCGGACAGTGCATCACAGCAATGGTGCCCACCCTGAGGGCCGCAATGCACGCTGTGCCCGAGCATGAACGCGATGACACCATGCTGCTGCACGTAGAGGTCATGGATGTGCTGGTGGCCGACGTTGCCAAGGTAATGACTGAGTACGACGATGGCGAGGACCGCTACAACCCCGGCGACCCTATGCCTGACGACGAAGCCGACGAGATGGGCCGCTTTTGGTATCGGGTGGCCGCTGGGGAGATTCGCCCGGCGTGATGGGGGGCACACTTTTCGGGATGTGGGTACAGATGTGGGGACCGAGGAAAAACACCCTTGAAACCCGCATGGATGCTAGTGGTACGAATGACACAGCTTCCGCCAGATGCCCCTCTCACGGGGCTTTTTTTCGTCTTACATCCACCTCCCGCACCTGCGAGGTGTTACTGCCGCTATTTCGGTATTTGCTTCGCACAGTACTGACTGGCGTTCTGTGTGTATTTATCGAGGCCACTCAATGGCCTGGTGCCGTTCGAAAATTCGATCACCATTTTTTCGTTCAATGCGTCAGCAACGTGTGTCGAGTAACAAGTGCAGTAAGTGAGCAAAACTTTATCGGAATAGTCCTTGTTCGGAGCAGCATCTCGTTGTACTTTGAAACAAGTCTTGGTGGTTTGATCAATATAGTCCTTGCGCGCCTCGCCTGTAAGTTGCGCATGAACCGGTAGCGAAAAAACGTACGCGGCAGATAGAAGCAGAGCGGTGAATATTTTCATAGCTAGGAGTATTTTGACAATTGGCAGAAAAAATGGGTATGGTGTGACGATTCCAGCAACATAGAAAGACGGTGTCCATGCATTATCGATCCCTTGGAAAAAGCAATCTCAAAGTTTCTGCCCTGTGCCTGGGCACCATGATGTTTGGCGACCGGACGTCGCAGGACGAAGCGCGCACCATCGTGGCCGATGCACACGCCAAAGGCGTGAACTTCATCGACACAGCAGATGTGTACACCAAGGGCGCTTCAGAGACCATGGTGGGTGAACTGCTCAATGGGTCACGCCACGACTGGGTGCTGGCGACCAAGCTGGGCAACAAGATGTCGGATCGGGTGAACGAAGGTCACTTCTCGCGCAGCTGGATGATGCGCGAGGTTGACGCCAGCCTCAAACGACTGAAGACTGACTTTGTAGACATCCTCTACCTGCACCGTGATGAAAACGGCATGGATCTCGAGGAGCCCTTGCGTGCGCTGGACGCCATGTTGCGCGCAGGAAAGATTCGGTATTGGGGGTTGTCCAATTTCCGTGGCTGGCGGATTGCCGAAGCGGTGCGTCTGGCGGGTCAACTTGGCATGCCTCAACCCGTGGTATGTCAGCCCTATTACAACCTGCTCAACCGCATGCCCGAGGTCGAGGTGTTGCCTGCGTGCCAGCATTACGGCATTGGTGTGGCCCCCTACAGCCCGATCGCGCGTGGCGTGCTGACGGGCAAGTACCAACCCGGGCAGCAGCCCGATCCTTCGACGCGTGCGGGACGCGCCGATCGGCGCATGGTGGAGACCGAACTTCGGCAGGAGTCTCTGGTTATTGCACAGCAGCTGGCTCGCCATGCAGAAGCACGGGGTGTCACTCTGGCGCAATTTGCGACCGCGTGGGTGTTGGCGAACCCTGTGGTCAGCTCCGTCATTGCCGGGCCACGAACGCTCAGCCAGTGGGAAGACTACGCACCCGCCCTGGACTATGCGGTGACCCCGGAAGATGAGCAACTGGTAGACAGTTTCGTGCGCCCCGGCCATCCGTCCACCCCCGGATACACCGATCCGGCATACCCGCTGAATGGGCGGGTTGTTCCAGGCGCAGGTTCGCCGCGTGCAAAAGTCGGTCAATGATATAGAGTTGACCGCCCTCAATCCCACGAATTGGACCCAATCAGATGACCACGTACCACCGTCAATTCCTTTCCCGGCTAATGCTCTCAGTAACCACCGTCTTTGCAGCGCTGGCATTGGGCGCCTGCGTTGCCACTGCACCCATCGCGT
>CAJBVC010000144.1 GCA_903958915.1 uncultured beta proteobacterium | reverse complement strand
GCCCGCAGGGCGGGGGACATGAGCAGCGGCGGATACGCCGTACCCGTTGCGGGCTCAGAAGCGGGAACCCGGCGACTCCAACATCAGCCAACCGAAAATAAGTTAGGAAACCTATGTTTACCAAAATCCTGATTGCAAACCGTGGCGAGATTGCGTGCCGCGTCATCCTTACCGCCCGCAAGATGGGCATCAAGACAGTGGCCGTCTATTCCGAGGCGGACAAAGAGGCGCGCCACGTGGAACTGGCTGATGAGGCAGTACTGATTGGCCCAGCGCCCTCGCGTGAAAGCTATCTGGTGGCAGACCGAATCATTGCAGCCTGCAAGCAAACCGGCGCACAGGCGCTGCATCCCGGCTACGGTTTTCTGAGTGAAAACGCGGAGTTTGCCAAACGGGTGGAAGAGGAAGGCATTGTCTTCATCGGCCCCAAGCACTATTCCATGGCCGCTATGGGCGACAAGATCGAGTCCAAAAAGCTGGCTGGATCTGCTGGAGTGAACTGCATCCCCGGTGTCAACAGTGCGATCGAGACGGCCGAGGAGGCGGTGGAGATTGCGAAGGGCATTGGTTACCCGGTGATGATCAAGGCCAGCGCCGGAGGCGGCGGCAAGGGCTTGCGTGTGGCGTACAACGACAAAGAGGCCTTTGAAGGCTTCACCAGTTGCCGCAACGAGGCACGCAACAGTTTCGGCGATGACCGTGTGTTTGTGGAAAAGTTCGTGGAGGAACCCCGCCACATCGAGATTCAGCTGATTGGTGACAGCCACGGCAACGTGCTGTACCTCAACGAGCGTGAATGCTCGATCCAACGCCGCCACCAGAAGGTGATTGAAGAAGCGCCGTCGCCCTTTATCAGCGACGCCACGCGTAAGGCCATGGGTGAGCAGGCGGTGGCACTGGCCAAGGCGGTGAAGTACCAAAGCGCCGGCACGGTGGAGTTTGTGGTCGGCAAGGACCAGAGTTTTTACTTTCTGGAAATGAACACCCGCTTGCAGGTGGAGCATCCGGTCACCGAATGCATCACCGGGCTGGACTTGGTGGAACTCATGATTCGGGTGGCAGCTGGCGAGAAGCTTCCCATCACACAAGCGGATGTCAAGCGCGATGGCTGGGCGATGGAATGCCGTATCAATGCCGAGGATCCCTTTCGCAACTTTCTACCGTCTACGGGGCGCCTGGTGCGCGTTCAGCCGCCCAAGGAAACCATGTTCGCCTCCGACGTGTCCCGGTGGCAGGGTGTCCGGGTGGACACTGGCGTGCAGGATGGCGGCGAGATTCCCATGTACTACGACTCCATGATTGCCAAACTCATCGTGCATGGCAAGGACCGCCTGGATGCGATTGCCAAAATGCGTGAAGCGCTCAATGGCTTTGTGATTCGTGGTGTTTCGAGCAATATCCCGTTCCAGGCGGCTTTGCTGGCGCATCCCAGGTTTGTCTCGGGTGATTTCAATACCGGCTTCATCGCAGAAAACTATGCCAAGGGCTTCAGGGCAGAGGATGTGCCGCATGCCAATGCAGATTTCCTGGTGGCTCTGGCGGCCTTTGTCAACCGCCGCTACCTGAACCGTGCCTCGGCGATCAGCGGACAGATGGAGGGACACGAACTGCGCATCAGCAACGACTTTGTCGTGGTGGCACTGGGTCAAAATGGTCCAGGGTTGAGCTACCCCGTTCAGGTCAGTGACTACGAGGATAAAACAGGCTCCAGCCTCATCACAGTGGGCGCAAGCAGCTACAAGATGTGTAGCAATGCGAAGATCGGTCAGATTCGGGTGGTAGGCACCTGCAACGGTGAGTTGTTCACAGCCCAGGTCGAACGAGGTGTGGGCAAGAACCCGCTGGCGATTCGGGTCATTCACAACGGCACCCAGTTGGATGTGCTTGTATTGCTACCACGCGCCGCCGAGTTGTACGCGCTGATGCCCTACAAAGCGCCGCCCGACATGAGCCGTTTCGTGCTGTCGCCCATGCCGGGCCTGCTGGTGGATGTGGCGGTGGTGCCGGGTCAAAAGGTACAG
>CAJBVC010000143.1 GCA_903958915.1 uncultured beta proteobacterium | reverse complement strand
CGACTACCTGGAGCTTATGAAAGTGCGCATGGGCGCACGCCTGAGCTACACGCTGGACTTGCCCGAAGCCCTCAAACAGCACAGCGTTCCACCCCTGCTTTTGCAACCCCTGGTCGAAAACAGCATTCAGCACGGACTGGAACCCAAAGTGGCGGGGGGAAGCATTTCAGTGCGGGCTCACGCGACCGCCGATGCCCGGTTGGAGATTGAAGTGCTGGACACTGGCCTGGGTTTGCCAGGCAGCGGATCGTCAAGGGCCGGAAGCGGTTTTGGTCTGCGCCAGGTGCGGGAGCGACTCAGCACCCTGTATGGAAGCCAAGGCGCTATGCTTTTGGAAGCTGCTGATGCCGGTGGAACAAGGGCTAGCATCACTTTTCCCTTGAAAAAATGACGCTCCCGAGCGCAACCGCACTGATTGCCGAAGACGAACCGCTTCTGGCCCAGGCTTTGCAGGCCGAGCTGGCCCAGGTGTGGCCGGCGTTGCAGATCGTGGCCAGCGTGGGCGACGGCGCATCGGCGGTGCAAAAGGCACTGCAACTGCAACCCAACGTGCTGTTTTTTGACATTCGCATGCCGGGCTTAAGCGGCCTGGAAGCCGCTGCCGAACTGGCCGACGCCTGGCCAGCCACAGGGTCAGGGACCAAACCATTCCCGGCACTGGTGTTTGTGACGGCCTATGACCAGTACGCGGTACAAGCCTTTGAAGCGCAGGCGGTGGACTACCTGCTCAAGCCGGTGCAACGATCCCGGTTGCAAAAAACAGTAGAAAAACTGCAGCTAGCGCTTGCCAAACCTACACAAGCTGCTATGGATTTTGAAGCAACTTTGGGTCAGCTGCGCGGTTTGCTGGGGCAGCCTACGCCGCCTGCCCAGGCCACCAGCGCGCCACTCAAAGTCATTCAGGCCAGCGTGCACAGCGCGCAGGGCAGCACCATTCACATGGTACCTATCGAAGACGTGCTGTGTTTCGAGGCAGCCGACAAATACGTGCGGGTGCTCACAGCCCAGCGGGAATACCTGATTCGCACGCCGCTCAAGGAGTTGCAGGACCAGCTGGATACGCAGGTGTTCTGGCAAATCCACCGTGGCACGGTGGTGCGTGCGCTGGCCATCGAGGCGGTCACCCGAGATGAAGCCGGAAAAATGGTGGCCAGCCTGCGGGGAATCAAAGAAAAGTTCGTGGTCAGCCGCTTGTACGGCCACCTCTTCAAAGCCATGTAAGCCCCGGCCATTGGGCCGGGACCCCATCAAAACGACCAGCTGGCCATCACGTAGGCCGTACTGCGCACCGGAAGCTGCGCAATTACCGCGTTTTCGGGCCCACCGTTGGCGCGCACACCGGCCTGCACCTGTACCCGGTCGCCCTGCCAGGTGAGTGAAGCAGTCACTATGCGACCCTGGTCAGCGGGAGTGAAGAGCACGTCCAGTGCGGGTTGCCAGGCACCGTTTTGCCAGCTCAGACGCAGCAGCACATTGCTGCGCCGCAAACTCGACGCAGCACCAAAGGCCTGCGTCTGCCAAGCCAGATTGCCCGCCACCGCAGCGGCTGGTGCGCCATGGTTAGTCAACGCAGCAAGCTGCTGGTTTCGCTCCGACCATGCGTCCCACTGCGCATCCGACGCTGCGCTGCCGTCCCACCACAGCTCCGCCAGCACGCTGATCTGGTCGGCATTGGTCCAGGTGGCACCCAGCAGTGCCTGCGTGACACCTTCTTGAACCTGGGCCTGCCAGGGGTTGCTACTGGTCAGTGCGGACGCTGGTGAACTGAAGGCCGTGCCGTCCATGCGGGCCGCATGCCGGACAGAGCCATGCAGCTCCAAGGACTCATCCGCCACCCAGGCTACGGCTGCACCCATGCTGGCCCCAGTGCGATCGGCACTGCGGGCAAAGCCGTACCAGTCTGCAGCACCCGAACGTCGGTAGTAGCGTGCCAACAGTGCAGGCTCCTTGGCTCCCAGGTCATGCCGATCGCCCGTGGGGTTCACCGCAACAAAAGACCAGGCCGCGCTGGCGTCAAAGTGCTCGGCCAGCAAGAGCGGTCGACCTTCCAGCGTCGTGCCCACCAGCGTGCGCCGGTTCTCCTGCTGCACCATGTCGTTGGGGCGAAAACCGTAGCCCACATCCCAACCCACGATCTTTTTGCCTGCGCTGAGTTGCCAGGAATCGGCATCGTGCGAAGCGTACAACTCATTCATCCAGGCGCGGCCGTCAACGGTGCGCGTTTCCCAGCGCTGCTGCTGTAGCGTGGCCACGGCGGTCAGGCCATGGCCACTGGCCCGCAATTCGGTTTCCAGCGTGGCACCACTGTCGGGCTCCGCTACCAAGCCGCTCTGCAGGGCATTGGCCTGTGCCACCGGGCCCAGCGCACCTGCCTGCGCCTGCGTCCATTCCAGGCGCACCTGTCCGCCAGTCTCTATGGCCTGCCCCCAGCTAGCGCTTCCAGCCATTGCCAACGCGCCCACAAGGCCTGTCCATAAGGTTTGCATGGCCTACTCCAGAGACGGATTTTTGGCCAGAAACATGGGGTTGAGCCAGGTATCGGGCACCGTACGTTCCTTGCGGCTCAGGTAACGCACATGGGTTTGCTTGTGGTTGCTGAGCTGGTCCAGCAGCACCATCTCGGTCACCATGGTGGGAGCAGCGGGCTTGTCCACCACAAAGCGCGCCTGTTTGGCGAGTTTGTCGGACTGTACATACAGATCGGCGCGCACCGGTTCATGGCGCGCCTTGCCAAGCCACAGCTCAATGCGCTGGTAGGTCACGCCTTTGCGGGCGGCCTTGAGG
>CAJBVC010000142.1 GCA_903958915.1 uncultured beta proteobacterium | reverse complement strand
GTCAGCAGCGCTCGCTCAAAGCAATGAACCAAGTCACGTTTACTGCAAAACATGGCACGCATGTAGGGGCTATCGTAGGGGATTGGGGAGTCCTCGGGGACGCTCCAACCAATGCGCAGCGCGACAAAGCGCATTCCGAGACAAGCATAGTGAAACCCTAGGTTCTCGCCGAACACTTTGGACTCCCCATAGGTGCAGTCTGGGGTTGCAACGCTGTCCAGACCAATACGTATTTTGCCGCCGCTCCTCAACGCGGCGGTGATGTCACGCTGGTGGTAGAAATTGGAACTGGCAAAGACAATCTTCTTGACTCCGTCCTTCTTGGCCTGCTCAAAGGTCAGGCTTGTGGCCAAGAAATTGTTGCGCATTGTGTCCGCTTTACGCGCCGCGGGACTTGGGTTGCCAGCCAGGTGGATGAGTGCATCGAGGCCAACAAATGCTTCTGACATCTGCTCGGGCACGGCAAGATCAATGATCTTGAACGGGTGGTCACTTATGCTTGACGGTTTCCTGATGTCAAGAAGCTCCAAATCAAACTTGGATTGAAGACCCCTGAATAGGGTCGACCCCAAGTTTCCGCCTGCACCGGTGATACCGACGCGCAGTTTTCTTTCCATCGTAGAAGCTCCAGATTCGATCGCATTGATGTGCCAGCGCATATTCTGGCGCATTCGGGGCTGGCGCACCTGCACTGGCGGGAACCCGAAGCAACGCTTGTCCACCACCTGCTTTTCAAAAAGCCCCACAAATTGACGCTCATGTGCAGCTAGCCCGGGTGTCGGCAGCAAAGTGGCTTTCCAAGCAGTGGACCAGCTACGTGTTGAGCTTGCCTGTGGCTATCCCGTTCTGCCAGGGGTCAGCGCAGACGCCGGTCCCGGGATTGCATGCCCGGCCAGCGTCGAAGGCCGCCTATTCCTTCTCGATGCCGTTGTTAAACTCTGTCGCCTTTTCAAGACCGCTTGCGAATCTATAGGTGCCTTTGCCATGACGAACGCCACCCTTGAATCCGCCTTGGTACTTGTCCCCGTTGCTGTAGTAGTGCGTTCCGATTCCGTCCTGCATCCCCGCGACAAATCCTCCCTCGTATCGGTCCTTGTTGGCAAAGAAGTGAATCCCCTGACCATGCTTGACGCCATTGAGAATTTCGCCTTCATAGCGGTCACCGTTCGCAAGCTTTATGACACCTTTTCCGGTAAAAATGTTCTTTACAAATTTGCCCTCGTACTGATCACCGTTGACAAAACTGTAGATCCCTTGCCCGTTCTTCAGGCCGTGCTCAAAATTCCCTTCAAAAACTTCACCGCTGGCCGCGCGAAAAATGCCATGCCCCTGAAATTGGTCATTGACAAAGTCACCGTCGTATCGATCTCCGTTAGCAAAGATATAACTCCCAACTCCGGTACGTGTAACGCCGACGACCTGACCTTCGTAACGATCTCCGTTCGGCAACGTGAAACTGCTTTTCGTCACGGTTGGAATCTCTCGTGCCACCTCAGGTGCCGCTGCCGCAGGAATCGCAGCAACTTCAACAGGCCTTGTCGTCAATGCCTTTGGTGCAGAAGCGAGCAAACTGGGCTCAGACGTGGGAATGGCTGCAGGAACTGCGGTTTTTTCGGTTGCAGGCGCCAGAATGGGAACAGTTGCACTGGACGGGGAAGGTTGGCTGTTGGGCTTGGCAACCACACTCGTAAGCGTGATAGAGGGCACAGGGGTTCCCGGTTCTTTCAGGGGGGGCGCGCGGACTACTGCAGAGGCGCCCTGCACAGGGGAACTGGACGTCTCGGTCTTGCTGCCAGATAGCCGATTGATGTTGGCTCGGGCAAGACTGGCGTAGCGACCATTAGGGTACTGCTCAAGATAGGCATTAAAGCCATCCCGATTGGCGGTGACTTTGGCATCCTCCCAAAAGCGATCCTCGCGTTGCGCTTCATACATCGCCACCGAATTCACGGTTGGCGCTGGAGTCACCACAGTGGTCGGACCGAAAAAATAGAAACTACCACGGGCTTCGTTGTAAAGCGCAGGCCGCTGTTTGTGCCCGACACTCGATGCAAGTTTTTCGACCGAAACCTGTGTTTCACGAACCAGTTCGTCCACCTTGACGCCGGGCTTGCGCATTCGTGCGATGAATTCACGCGTGAACACGCTGTTGGGATTGGTATCGCTGTCTGTCAAACGATCCAGTGCCTGTTCTCCTCGACTTGCCGAGTAAACAATCATTTGACCAATCGCTGGGTCGGGCGGGCTCAGGCCACGTTCAGCACCGACGGAGCGACCTCTGGATTTCAGCGGGTTGTCACGGCAGGCATCAATCATCACCAGACTGAAGCCGGCCTTGGTGGCTTCAAGTCTTTCACTCAGATCATTGAGCGAGTAGGAGGTCTTTTCAACCGCTGACTCGGTATTCGCCTCAATGTCGATCGGCAAAATATAGTTTCCACTCTTGATTTGCAGCCCGTGACCAGCGAAGAACACCACGACTTCGTCGCCACCCTGAATCTTGCCGTACAGCGACTCAGTCGCCTTGATCATTCCCCGGTAGTCCAGATCGCGGTGCAGACTGACGTCGAAACCTGCAGCGCGCAATTCAATTGCCATTGCCTCGGCATCATTGCCCGCCTTTCGAAGTTTGCTGACGAAGTGGTAGTTGTCGTTGCCCATGACCAATGCGATGCGCGCCGCATGCGCGTTTGAGAATGCGATGCAGAGTGCGCCACACACTAGTAACGCACAGCGGGCGAGGATCAGGCATGATGCTGGAATCATGGCATGATCTTACCGATTAGTGCAAAACGACGCTCGAATTGACCAATTCACGACCTGCAAATTGTGGTGCATGGTCGCCGCACCTGGTCTTGTCACCTTGTTCGACAGCATCTCTCAAGCGAGAAGGAGCCTTGCAAATGTGTGATGAATGGCACCGCTATTGCCTCAAGGGGGAGTAGCCTTTGACTCAATCGCACCACCCGCATTCCTCTCCCTCATCGATGCGCCGGGTCTTTGGCGAGGTCCTCCACCACGGATACGTGGCCTTGGTGCTTGTCGCGATTACATTGATTCTGGAGCACCATGGCTGGGTAAACTGGCTCGATTCGCTGTCGCTCAGGGTTGCGAGCAGCGTCACACTCGGTATTCAGGAGGGACGTAAGACTGGGACTGCGATCGAGAAAGAGCGTCCCATGACGCTCCTTATTTCCGACGAGATGTACGAACGGGACTTTGGCCAGGCTTCTCCCCTTGATCGTGGCGCACTCGCAGACCTCATGGGATCGATACTCGCTTCTAAACCCGTGGCATTGGCGATTGATCTGGACCTGTCGCCTGGCCCGGGGCTTGGCAATGATGTCCGGCAGCACCGAATGGATGACGTTCTCATGCAGGGTGCGCGAAGTGGGCACAAAATCGTTGTCACGGCGCCATTTCCTGTATCGATGGATAGCATTGTTTTGGAGAAGTACACATGGATGCGCAAGCTGTGTGATGCGGGCGTTGAATTTGCCTACCCTTACCTTCTTGAAATGCAGGGCACCGTTCTGAGGTATCCAGTGGATTTGGAGACACTCGGACCGGTAACCGCAAAAACTTTGACCCAGGTGCAACGTGCGGATTCGCTGTGCAACCTGTCTAAACAGGGGGTGGAGCATGCGGCGTTTCTCAGCAAGGAGTTTCCGGTGGATCTGTCTTCGCATTTTGATGATCTTGCGATGCAAAGGCCACTCAATCCCGCGTTCTTTGATGACGTGCAGTCTGTGCAGATTTCGCAGCAATCGGATTTAGCATCATTGGACCTGTCAGGTTGCATTGTTGTACTTGGTGCAGGATTCAATCCCAACGATCAGTTCAACACGGCGTTCGGACCCAAGAAGGGCGCGGTCTTGCATGCAGCGACGATCTTCAGTGAGATGCGCCCGACCCACGTGTCGCATACTTTCTCAATACTTCTGGATCTCGTCCTTGGAATCGCGGCCGGCTTCATATTTCATGCGGTCTGGCACCGATTTCACTGGAACCAGCAACGTTCCAGGGAACTGGGGAATTGGCCCCCTTCGCATTACTTTGCTGCGCGGGGCTGGCTACTGGCCAGTTGCCTGATCTTCCTGGCTTCGGTCGTGCTGGTGACCCTCAGCAGTGCATGGCTCTTTCGTCATAATCTCTGGAATAACCCCGGACCGATGATTGCGGGGTTTTTTGTGAAAACCCTCATCGCCAGTCGCCCCCACGTGGCGCATGCAAAGGAGTTGGCGCAACCCCATTCGGTGCTCCACAGCTTGATGTCCCACCTCGATCAGCTGTTGTTTCTGCCTATCGTATTCTGGGCGGCGCTACTTGTATTCCACTGAGACCTGATTTCATGAACACCAACTACATTCGCCGGCCCCTCGCCGCTGCACTGTGCGCGATGGTGCATTTCTCATCGTTCGCGGGCTGCGTTGTCGTTTCGACCCGAGATGCCGTTGTCCGTGTGGGCGATTCGACCGTCAAGGTCCTGGGGAAGAACCCCATGAGATTTTCCAAGTGCGAGCAGCTCAAGGTGGAGACTGGTCAGGTCAGTGTTTGCTACGTACCCCGGGGCGGCCAACGGACCTGTTCCGAAATCGCAATGGGGGCGGTCTGGAATATGCCAAACGCATCTGATGTGGCTGGAGACGATTCTTTCGGATCGAGCCTGTTGGCCATTGCCAAAGGAGACGCCAGGACCAAATTTGGGCAGACCAGGGATCTGGGTCAAGTTGCGGGGATGCCTTACGGAAGGCTGCTGGCGGACAGGAACTTGGCAGTCCCCCTTTCGACATCGATGCGCAGCAGCGTTGAATCGTTAAGCGTTGAAGCCTTGGATAGCCCGGATCATGAAGTGATTACTGCGGAAGTGACTGGTCAGGTTGCTGTGTTTCCCAAGTTGTTGCGATCGGGTGAGCGCTACCGTTGGCGAATTCGCAACGCGGCGGGCGGTACAACGGGGCAATTTCGAACTGCAACTCAGAGCGACGCGACGCATGTAGGAGCGCGTATCGATGCACTGCGAGCTGCGCCACGATCACTCGAAGCAACCGCCCTCCTGACATCAGAGATCTATATTGAAGAGGGCTTTCCCTACAACGCCTACCTGGAACTAGTCAATGCAGGTCTCAAGGAAATCGACGCCCTGCCATAGAGAGTGGCCGTTTCTTATTCAGCCCGCCCTATTTTTTCACCGCTGAGCTTCATTTTTTGCGCGATCAGTGCAGCAATGTCTGCATGGTGGCTCGCCTGGGCAAACATAATTGGCGTCTCACCACGGTGAGTCTTAAGAGTCAGGTCGGCACCTGCTTCTAAGAGTACCTTCACCACATCTGCGTGACCTTGCCAGATCGCATCATGCAATGCCGTGTAGCCGTTTTTTGGCCCCTGCTTGTTGATGTCAATATGGTGCCGAATCAACAGTATCGCTACGTCGGCATTCCCCGCATACGCCGCTGCGTGCAGAGCAGTCGCCTTCATGTCGGGATCAACGGCAACCACACTTGCTCCGCCATTCAATAGCAACTGCACGATTGGCGTAAAGCCCTTGTAGGACGCGATGACAAGTGGTGAATCGAGACTTTCGTCCAGCGCATCCACATTTGCGCCATCTTGAATCAGTTGTTTGACCAGCTCAGTGTTGTTGTTTACGACGGCATTCATCAAGGCTGTCACTGAAGGCTCCTTCATAGGTTCATGGATCAGGCCCCTCAGACCCAGAATTTGGGCGCCCGAAAACTGTGTACACGCCGCCTCTTGACTTGGGGCTTGACCTCTTGGGAGGCGCTTGCAGCCTGGTGCAAGCGGGCTGGTGCTTCCGATCATAATTCCTTCGCGCAATGCATGGAAAGCGCATTCGCTATATCCTTGTTACGTGGCAAGTGTTCGTACAACCTCTTGGGAGCCAGCATGACAACTCACGTAGACGCTATTCGGGACCGCGAGGAACTGTTCTTCCTATTGGCAGAAGCAGCGGAGTTTGAGCATGCGGTGATGTGCAGCTATTTGTACACGGCGATGAGCCTCAAGCGTTCGCTGGAGGAAGGCGTGAGCGCATCGGAATTGGAGGCCATCGAACGCTGGCGCAGGGAAATTCGAACCGTAGCACTCCAGGAAATGCTGCACCTTAGCCTGGTGAACAATATTCTGACTGCGCTGGGTTCTTCCGCGCATTTTTCACGTCCCAACTTTCCTATACCTCCAGGGCGCTTCCCAGCAGATATCGAGCTGAATCTCGCTGCGTTTGACGAGTCCTCTCTACAACACTTCATGTTCATCGAGAAGCCTCTGGAGATCGATATTCCGGATGGAACGGCTTTTCGCCACTTGCTTCACTATCGCCGTGAGATTCGTCGCGAACTGTTCTCGCCGACTCCGATGGATTACCCTTCGCAGGGGCATCTCTACCATACGATTGCTGACGGTCTCGATACATTGGCGAAAAGGATGGGCGAGGAGGTTCTTTTTGCCGGTCACGGTGTGGCACAAGTCAGTGGGGCACATTTTGCCCTTCCTGGTCTATTTGCCGTGACGGATCTCGCTTCCGCACATCGTGCCATCGAGGAAATTGTGGTGCAGGGTGAGGGGGCACCCGCACACAGTGAGGACTCGCACTACGCAAGGTTTCGCTCGGTACTGGAAGAATTTCGACAAATGAAATCGGCTCGGCCTGAGTTCGAGCCAGCGCGTCCAGTGGCTGTAAATCCGGTGTTGTTAGATCCGCTACGCGCCTCGGATCCGGAGTGCATCACACATCCCTTGGCAATGCGTGTGGTTGACCTGGGAAATTGTCTATACACACTCATGTTGCGAACGTTTGCCCAAGTCTATGCACCCAGCGCCCTCCCACAGCCTATGCGCACGGGTCTGGCACAAGCGGCTACTTCGATGATGTACGCATTGACCACCGTGGGTGATGCTGCAAGCTTGATTGCTCTGCGACGCGAGGGAGGTTCGATCAGGGCCGGCCTGAGTTTTGAAATGCCTGGCTCCATCGGGCCACTGGTAGAGCGCTGCGCGGCACAGATTCTGAGTGAGCGCGCCTTGGAACTCTCCGAAGTCGCCCTGGAGTTAGAAGGGGCTGCAGCTCTCCCCGGGGTGGCCGACAGTTTGAAAGCGGTGGCAGGTAAGTTGGCGAAGTTGCACGAGGCCTATGCCGGCCAAGTTGCGTTGCACGAAATAGCCAAGGTGCCGGCGACAGTTGGAGCGATACCCGTGTCCGTAGTTGCACCAAGTACTGAGCTCAAGGTCGACCCGGACAGTCCGAACTCGGCAAGTACCGACAAGATTCATATCGATTACGACACCAAGCGTTGCATTCACTCGCGCAATTGCGTCCTAAATGCGCCACGGGTTTTCCTCGCCAACGTTGTTGGCCCTTGGCTTCATCCTGAAATGACCACGCCAGACCATATGGCCGAGATTGCTCAGGATTGTTGCTCAGGCGCGATCACCTACAAGCGTCTGGATGGAGGACCCCAGGAGCAGGCGCCAGAAGTCAATGTCTTGCGGGTTCGGGAAAACGGACCCTATGCAGTGCGGGCCACGATCGCGCTTGAAGGACAAGAGCCGATGTTCCGAGTAACGCTTTGCCGTTGTGGGAAATCCCGAAATAAACCGTTTTGTGACAGCACCCATTTGGAGGTCGGTTTTGCCGCTACAGGAGAGAGGGCTGTGATTGACTCTGAACCGCTGGAGAACCGCGCTGGGGAGTTGACGATAGTCCCGACCCCCAATGGACCACTGGAGTTCACCGGAAATTTGGAGATTTGCGGGGGTACCGGTCACACGATACAGAGAGTCCAGACCGCACGATTGTGCCGCTGCGGCGGGTCCTCCAACAAACCATTCTGCGACAACACGCATGCACGCATCGGGTTTCGTTCGGACCCGTGAAACAATGGGCCTGAGCCCCACGTGTGTCTAGGGGCCATGGAGGCTACCTCGCGGTGGACTAGATATCCTGCCTGTCCGATCGAGGGTCGGGATTTCGGTCGAAGGACCGGGAGGCCTTACAAACCGACAGCACCGTTAAGACGACAAACCCAACGGAGCAGCATGCCAAGTTCAAGCGAAGAGGCTAGTTCAACTTCTCAAAGCACTTCACTAGCGAAATCCGCCAGGCGCGAACGCTCGCCACGCGCTAGTGTGATATGTCCGCTATGTGGCCAACCCTTGAATCTGTCGACTGCAAAAGTGAGGCCCGAGGAGCCTTCGGTGAGGTAGGGTGTATCAATCTGCGCCAGGTTGCCCATGCAAATGATCTTGGTCCCCGGACCTGCGCGCGTAATGAGTGTTTTCATCTGCTTTGGTGTCAGGTTCTGGGCCTCATCAATGATGACGTACTTGTTCAGGAACGTGCGTCCACGCATGAAGTTCATGCTTTTGATTTTGATGCGGCTGCGAATGAGTTCATTGGTCGCCGCACGCCCCCATTCGCCAGCACTGGTGTCGGTTTTGCCAAGCACTTCCAAATTGTCATCCAACGCGCCCATCCACGGACCCATTTTTTCCTCTTCGGTGCCGGGTAAGAAACCAATGTCCTCGCCGACACTTACCGTAGCGCGCGTCACGATAATCTCTGTGTAGCGGCGATCATCAAGAACCTGTGTGAGTCCGGCTGCCAACGCCATCAAGGTTTTCCCGGTGCCAGCGGTACCGGTAAGGGTGACGAAATCCACCTCCGGATCCATCAGCAAATTCATCGCGAAATTCTGCTCTCGGTTGCGGGTCGTCACGCCCCAAACGGCATTTTTCAGGTGATTGAAGTCACGCAGGGTTTTCAATACAGCGGAACTGCCCCGAATCTCGGACACCCGGGCGTACAGACTTGGCTCGCCCGGGGACTCAAAATAGACAAACTGATTCACCATCATATTCGGTACCGTCGGACCATCCACCTTGTAGAAGGTGTGCTGACCTTGCTGCCAACTTTCAACTGTTTGCCCGTGAGTAGCCCAGAAATCTGTAGGCAACGCCAAAGATCCAGCGTACAGCAGGTCGCCGTCCTCCAGCGTCTTGTCATTCTGGTAGTCATCAGTCGCCAATCCCAATGCGCGCGCCTTGACGCGCATATTGATGTCCTTGGAAACCAGAACAACTTCGCGCGCCGGGTGTTGCTTGCGCAACGCCTCAACAACCCCCAGTATTTGATTGTCGGCCTTGCCCTGTGGGAGGCTGGTTGGCAGCGAGTAATCTAGCGGCTGGGTCTGAAACAACAGTTTTCCGCGAGCATCTCTCTGCCCGGTGCTATCAAGCTGGAACCCAGCGGTAATGTCGGCTCCCGGTGCGCCTGCCAGTGCATCCAAAGTTCGGCTGGTTTGCCTTGCATTTCTCGCAACCTCCGTCATCCCCTTTTTGTGCCCATCCAACTCTTCCAGAACAATCATAGGAAGGTAAATGTCATGCTCTTCAAATCGGAACAATGACATCGGATCATGCAAAAGCACGTTTGTGTCGAGAACAAACAGTTTTGCGGGGCCCGGATGGGCGCTCTTTCTAAGCCGAGAGGCTACCGGTGCCGCTAGACGTTGGGTTGGGACTACAACCTTCGTCGCGGCAGAAGGCGAGGTCGCAATGGATGGTCGGTCGTTTACTCCGCGCGCAGGACGTTTCACCGATACTGCTTCGGGTTGAGGTGCATTTTCTGCTTCAGTTGGGTCGACCTTGCGAACTCGGGCAGTACTACGGGCTTTTACATCAAAAGCCTTGGCGGTAAGGCGATCTGCAGGTTTGGTGGGGGCGGGTGGCAATGGCATGTTCCCATTATGCATGGGCCTTGCGTCACCCCTGCGTCAGGCTGCTTTCTTGAGCGTTTTCAAACCCTTAACGGCCTTCAATACATCGTCCACATGGCCAGGAACCTTCAACCCGCGCCATTCTTCCTTCAGGATGCCGTCTGCGCCGACCAAAAATGTGCTGCGCTCAATGCCTTTCACCTTTTTGCCATACATGATCTTGTTTTTGACCACGCCAAACATATGGCACATCTTTTCTTCGGTGTCGGCGATCAACTCAAAGGGTAGTTCCAGTTTCGCCTTGAATTCATCATGTGATTTCATGTTGTCGCGCGACACACCGAACACGGTAGCGCCCGCCTTGACAAAATCCTTGTACTTGTCCCGAAATTGCATCGCCTCGGTGGTACATCCCGGGGTGTTGTCCTTGGGATAAAAGTACAGCACCATAGTCTTGCCCACATGGGTGGTGTTGCTGACTTTGATGCCACTGGTGGCATTTGCTTCAAATTCTGGGAGGGGTTTGTTGACAACGATCGCCATAAGGTACTTAATTCTCGGGTGCTGAATGTGTCAGTCAAAACTTTGGACTTCAAACGTGACAGCGTTTGATTGATCTCCGACTGCAACCCATGATTTTACTCTGAAATGAGCCCCAATCGGAATCAGGGTAAGCACGGGTTACAACAAAAGAGCTGCGACCACCCGCCGCCCTTCAGCAGCCAGGAAATTGTAGGTTCTGCATGCCGCCCCAGTGTCCATCGTTTCAACCCCAATACGGCGCGCATACAGCGGCGCCAGCCATTGCGGATTGGGAAAGCGCAAACGCGCTCCACTACCAAATAGCACCAGTTCTGGATCCAGGGTCAGAATCCGCTCAAAGTCGGCAGATTGCAACTCTTCAAAGGATTGACATGGCCAGTCGAGTCGCTCACCCATGGCACTGACGATCAGGCTTGAGGTATACCTTTCCCGATTCACCTCGATCCAACCCTCCCCATGGGCGGTAATGGACTGACTGGCGCGGGCATCGGGATGGAATTTCATTCTGCTTTCTCGCTGAATATGGGTGTTGCAGTGCACCAAATGTGCGCAGAACTGTGGTCAAATTATAGGTTTCGCCGTGTGCTGTCACCTGCTGGAGGGACTTTGAAACCTATTCTGAAATCTGCCAAATTGGCTTCTGTGTGTTACGACATTCGCGGCCCCATCATGGACCGTGCGCGACAGATGGAAGAAGAAGGGCAAAAGATCATCAAGCTCAACATCGGTAACTTGGCTGTGTTCGGGTTCGATTCACCTGAAGAAATTCAGCAGGACATGATTCGCAATTTGCCCAATTCGGCCGGATATTCCGACAGCAAGGGCATATTTGCCGCGCGCAAGGCAGTAATGCACGAAACCCAGAAGCAGGGCATTAAAGGCGTCACGCTCGACGACATTTACCTGGGAAATGGCGCGAGCGAATTGATCGTGATGGCCACCAATGCCTTGCTCGACGACGGCGACGAGATTCTGCTGCCAGCACCGGATTATCCTCTGTGGACCGCTGCGGCGAGCCTGTCCGGCGGCACTCCAGTGCACTACATGTGTGACGAGGACGATGGCTGGATGCCGCGTCTCGACGATATTCGCGCCAAGATAACCCCCAGAACCAAGGGCATCGTGGTCATCAATCCCAACAATCCCACCGGGGCGCTTTACTCAGATGAACTCTTGCTCTCCATCGTGGCGATCGCCCGCCAACACGGGTTGGTGATATTCGCAGACGAGGTGTACGACAAGGTCTTGTACGACGGCGCCAAGCACACCGCCATTGCTTCCCTTTGCGACGACGTACTGACGCTGACCTTCAACTCCTTGTCGAAAAGCTACCGGTCCTGTGGTTACCGTGCCGGCTGGATGGTCGTGTCGGGCGACAAAAAGCCTGCCCGCGATTACATCGAAGGGCTCAACATGCTCTCGAATATGCGGCTGTGCTCCAACGTTCCAGGCCAGTGGGCGATTCAGACGGCGTTGGGCGGGCATCAAAGCATCAACGAATTGGTCGGAGAGGGGGGGCGCCTGCGCCGCCAGCGCGATCTGGCCTATGAACTGATAACCGCCATTCCTGGCGTGACCTGCGTAAAACCAACGGCTGCGCTGTATATGTTCCCGCGTCTGGATCCGGCCATTTATCCGATCAAGGATGACCAGTTATTCTTTCTAGAACTGTTGCAGGAAACCCGGGTCATGCTGGTGCAAGGCACCGGGTTCAATTGGCCCGCGCCCGATCACTTTCGCATCGTCTTTCTGCCACACGAAGACGATTTGCGCGAGGCCATTGCACGGGTTGCCAAATTCCTGAATGACTATCGCAAGCGGCACAGCAACTGATTAACGAGACTGCAATATGAAATCGATTCAAGTAGGGCTTTTGGGCATTGGGGTGGTGGGTGCGGGTACGTTTAATGTGCTGCAACGCAATCAGGAAGAAATCCAGCGGCGTGCCGGTCGGGGTATTGCCATTACGATGGTGGCCGATCTCGATGTGGCCCGCGCGAAGTCGATCGTAGGAGATGGGGTACAGGTGGTGGCCGATGCGCGCGCTGTGATCGCCAACCCGGAGATCGACATCGTGATCGAGCTGATTGGTGGTTATGGAATTGCCAAAACGCTGGTGCTGGAGGCCATTGCGGCTGGCAAGCATGTAGTCACCGCCAACAAGGCGTTGCTGGCAGTGCATGGCACCGAGATTTTTGCCGCAGCGTCTGCCAAAGGGGTGATGGTGGCGTTTGAGGCAGCGGTTGCAGGTGGCATCCCCATCATCAAGGCGCTGCGCGAAGGATTGACGGCCAACCGTATCCAGTGGATCGCCGGCATTATTAACGGAACAACCAATTTCATCCTGTCTGAAATGCGTGACAAGGGACTGGATTTCAGCGTGGTGTTGAAGGAGGCACAGCGCCTGGGCTACGCCGAAGCGGACCCTACTTTTGATATTGAGGGCGTTGATGCCGCACACAAAGCCACCATCATGTCGGCCATCGCCTTTGGCATCCCGGTTCAGTTTGACAAGGCCTATGTAGAAGGCATCACCAAATTGTCGGCGGCAGACATCAAGTATGCCGAGCAACTGGGCTACCGCATCAAGTTGCTCGGTATCACCAAGCGCCGTCAGGCGGATGCACAGGCGCAGACCCGTGAAGGCATCGAGTTGCGGGTGCATCCGGCATTGATTCCCGCCAAACGCCTGATCGCCAACGTGGAGGGCGCCATGAATGCAGTCGTGGTGCAAGGTGACGCGGTCGGAACCACCTTGTATTACGGTAAAGGCGCTGGGGCTGAGCCTACCGCCAGTGCGGTCATTGCCGATCTGGTGGACATTGCCCGGCTGCACACGGCAGACGCCGCACAACGCGTGCCCCATTTGGCGTTCCAGCCTCACACCTTGGATGAGGCCATGAGTGCGCTGCCGGTGCTCACCATGGGTGAAATCGTGACCAGCTATTACCTTCGCCTGCGTGTGGCGGATGAAGCGGGCGTGCTGGCCCGTGTGACAGGCATTCTGGCCGAGGCAGGTATCAGCATCGATGCAGTCCTGCAGCGTGAAGCCGATGAAGTGGGTGGTGAAGGGTCCAATCAGACCGATCTCATCATCCTGACGCACGATTGTGTCGAAGCCAGGATGAATGCCGCCATGGCACAGATGCAGGCTTTATCGACCGTGCTTGCTCCTATTACCCGTATCCGCAAGGAAGAGTTGGCATGAGGTACCTGTCGACGCGTGGCCACCCGGATCGCAAGCGCTTTTGTGAAATCCTTCTCGAAGGTCTGGCACCCGACGGGGGTTTGTACCTGCCTGAGTCGTATCCGCAAGTCGACGATGCCACCCTGACCCGCTGGCGCAGTGTCTACCACCGCCAGGGTTATGCAGAGCTGGCCTTCGAGATTCTGTCGTTGTACATCGACGACATTCCTGCTGCAGACCTGCGTGCGCTGTGCGAGAAGACCTATACAGCAGCCATATTTGGCACTGGAGAAATTGTTCCGTTGCGCCACCTCGAAGAGGGGCTCTGGCTGGAGGGCCTGTCCAACGGCCCCACCTTGGCCTTCAAGGACATGGCCATGCAGTTGCTCGGCAATTTGTTCGAGTACGAATTGGCCAGACGTGGCGAGGAACTGAACATCCTGGGTGCCACCAGTGGCGATACCGGCAGCGCCGCCGCGTACGCCATGCGCGGCAAGCAGGGGGTGCGGGTCTTCATGACCAGCCCGTTCGGACGCATGAGCCCGTTTCAGCAAGCGCAAATGTTCAGCCTGATGGACGCCAATATTTTCAACATTGCCGTCAAAGGCGTGTTTGATGATTGCCAGGACATCGTCAAGGCAGTCAGCAACGATTTGCCCTTCAAACGCAAGTACAAGATTGGTACCGTCAATTCCATCAACTGGGCGCGTTTGCTTGCACAGGTTGTGTACTACTTTGCGGGTTACATCCAGGCGACAGAAGCTAACAGCCAGCAGGTGAGTTTCGCGGTGCCCAGCGGAAATTTTGGCAACGTCTGTGCCGGGCATGTCGCCCGCATGATGGGTTTGCCGATCCACAAACTGGTGGTGGCGACCAACGAAAACGACGTACTGGACGAATTTTTCCGCACCGGTGTGTACCGGGTGCGTGGAACGGCCGACACGTTCGAAACCTCCAGCCCCTCGATGGATATTTCCAAGGCCAGCAATTTTGAGCGTTTCGTGTTTGATTTGCTGGGGCGCGACGGTGCTCGCGTCAAGTCCCTGTTCTCAGATGCACTGAACAGCGCGGGTCAGTTTGACCTCAGTGGCGACACGGCCTTCGGGGCTGCTGCAGACCGCTATGGATTTGTGAGCGGCAAGAGCACGCATGCAGACCGTCTGGCCACGATTCGCGATACGTGGCAGCGCCATGAGGTGATGATCGATACCCATACTGCCGATGCCTTGAAGGTCGCGCAGGCCCACCGTGAGTCTGGCGTACCCATGATCGTACTGGAGACGGCCTTGCCCATCAAATTTTCGGAAACCATTGTTGAAGCTTTGGGCCGTGAGCCGGATCGTCCGCCCAAGTTTGAGGGGATTGAGGGCTTGCCCAAGCGTGTTCACGTCATGGAAGCCGATGTGGATGCGGTCAAGCGGTTGATTGCCGATCATTGCGGTTACTGAACCGCCATTTTCCATGTCCACCATGGTCCGTGCCGCTTTGATGCCTTTGCCCCAGGCGCTTGAGTCGCTGCTGGTTGCAGCGGAATCCGGGCTGGGCGTGGAAACGGTCGCCACGCTTGACGCCGATGGCCGTGTTCTGGCGCAGGATGTGGCTTCCGAATTGCACGTTCCGCCCCAGGACAACAGCGCCATGGACGGTTATGCAGTCCGATGCACCGATGTCACCCAAAGCGGGGCGGTGTTTTCGGTTACCCAGCGGATTGCCGCTGGCAGCAGCGGCCAGTCGGTCGAGCCCTTCACCTGCGCCCGCATCTTTACTGGCGCGCCGATTCCCCCTGGAGCCGACGCAGTGGTCATGCAGGAAGACTGCCGCCTGGTCAATGACTGCGAAGGCGGCGTGCGGATCGAGACTATTCCCGTTCCAGGCCAACATATCCGGCGTGCCGGTGAGGATGTAGCGCGTGGTCAGCTTGTGCTTCGAGCCGGACAAAGGCTCGGTCCGGCGGAACTCGGGTTGGCTGCCAGTATCGGCTTGAACAGCCTGACGGTGGCAAAGCGGCCGCGTGTCGCCCTCTTTTCCACCGGAGACGAGCTTGTCATGCCGGGTGCCGTGGCGCCACAGGACATGCGACCCGGTGCCATTTACAACTCCAACCGGTTCTTTCTGGCCGCACTCCTTAAGCGCCTGGGCTGCATCGTGACCGATTTCGGGATCGTGCCGGATCGACTCGATGCTACGGTCGCGGCTTTGCGTGACGCGGCGCAGGAGCACGATCTGATACTCACCAGCGGCGGCGTGTCGGTGGGAGAGGAAGACCATATCAAGCCCGCTGTGCAAAGACTTGGCGCATTGGACCTGTGGCAGATCGCCATCAAACCTGGCAAACCCTTTGCCTACGGCCAGGTGGATCGGACCCATTTCATTGGCTTGCCGGGTAATCCGGTGTCCAGTCTGGTGACTTTTTTGCTGTTGGTGCGTCCATTTTTGCTGCGCTTGCAGGGCGTTGCGGATGTTGCTATGCATTCTGTAGCTGCTCGCGCTGATTTCTGCTGGCCTAAAGCAGATAAACGCCAGGAATTTTTGCGGGTACGCCGAAATGCCAACGGCGGCCTGGATTTGTTCCCGAACCAGAGTTCGGGCGTGCTGACGTCGGTGGTATGGGCTGATGGGCTGGTCGACAATCCGGGTGGGCAAACCATCGCAGTCGGCGATTCAGTGCGTTACGTAGCCGTCTCGGAGTTGTTGGCATGAAGATTCGATTGCGCTATTTCGCCTCCGTCCGCGAGGCGCTGGAAACTGGCAGCGAGGTGTTCGATTGCAACGCCAGCACGGTGGCGGAACTGCGAGACGCATTGGTGGCACGTGGCGGCGCCTATGCGCGGGTGTTGGCCGGTGGTCGTTCGCTGAGGGCTGCCCTGAACCAGACCCTGGTGGACGACACTGCCGCGCTGAGCGAAGATTGTGAGGTGGCCTTCTTCCCCCCGGTCACAGGTGGCTAATGATGTCAAACGCTATGCTTTCAATAGCTGCTTACGCAAGCCTGTCAATCGCTAGAGGCCTTTTTCCTGTATGACTTTGCAGCAACGGGTTTCCATTCAAACGCACGCATTTGACGTGTCGGCTGAACTCGCTGCCTTGCGCGCAGGAGACTTTCGGGTGGGTGCGGTCTGCAGCTTTCTGGGGACCGTGCGTGACCGTAACATCCCAGCGGAGTCGCAAGCCAGCACGGTCCAGTCGCTCGAACTCGAGCACTACCCCGGCATGACCGAGCAGTCGATCGAAGCAATGATCGACGCCGCCCACGCGCGGTTCGACATCTATGCTGCCCGCGTCGTTCATCGGGTGGGCGTGTTGCAGGCGGGCGACCCGATTGTGCTGGTGGCGGTGAGTTCAGCCCACCGCGGCGAGAGCTTTCAGGCCTGCGAGTTTCTTATGGACTACCTCAAAACCCAGGCACCCTTCTGGAAGAAAGAGCAGACAGCGGACGGTGCCCATTGGGTGGACGCCCGGGTGTCCGATGACGCTGCACTGGTCCGTTGGGGCATCCAGGCGCGCAACGCCTGACAACACGGGAAACAGTTGCGTCAGTTCAGATATCGCGGGCGTTTTTCTTCCATCGCTGCCGCTTCTGGCTCATCAGGCTGTGCGGCCTCACGAGGTGCCAGGTCGTTCCAGCCGGAGCGGGCCAGACATTGCTCCAACAAATGCATCAGGCCGTGTGCAAGATGTGTGGGGACTTCCAATTGGCAGGACCGCTGACTGGCTTTACCCACCAGTTGCTCGCTGAGTTTGATTTGCAATTGCCCGGTTCCCAACGACGTGAGCTTGACTTCCGTCACCAGCAAAGGTGACTCGCCCAACGGCAAACTGCTGGCGTCGCTGTTATAGGGGGTGTTGAAGTCGGCACGCCTGAGCGCCTCGTTGCGGTGAAAGTCGGCCATCAGGGATTGGGCTGAATCGTCCAGCGTCCCCGGATGTGGATTGGGCGTGTCCATCAACTTGCCAAAACGCACCGTGTGGCTGGCCACCACCTGGTTGAAGGTTGGCCAAAATTTGTGCGTCATGCGGCGTGTTAGCCAAAACCGCAATTCTTCGGCTTGACTCGTATTGATGCGAATCAAGATGCGGTCCTGCTCCTCACTGTAATCAACGGAAAGCTGGTGGATATCCATGGCGCCATTGTATTGAAGCCAACCCCAGCCGCTGAACTTATGCGCTTGGGGACTGCGCCCTTGAAATGCCCTGAAAGTGCCCAACGTCTGAGGCAATCAAAGGACATTCTTATGCGAATCGAAAAACTCACCACCAAATTTCAGGAAGCTTTGGGCGAGGCGCAGACACTGGCTCTGAGCAATGACCACGCCTACATCACGCCGGCGCATGTGCTGGTCGCCATGCTGCGGCAAGCCGACGGCCCCCAAGCACTGTTACAACGCGCCGGTGTCAATGTGGCGCAGTTGCTTGCGGCGGCTGAAGGCTACGTGAAGAAACAGCCCCAGGTGCAGGGCCAGGAGCAGATCACGGTGGACCGTGACATGGGTGTGTTGCTTCAGGCGGCAGAGAAAGAATCCATCAAACGCGGCGACCAGTTTGTCGCCGGAGAACTGTTCCTGCTGGTCCTCGCCGACAGCAAGGTCGAGGTAGGCAATCTCGTCCGCAGCAATGGCATGACGCGCAAGAGCCTGGAAGCCGCCATCGATGCGGTGCGTGGCGGCCAAAAGGTCGACAGTGCCGATGCCGAAGACCAACGCGAGTCACTCAAAAAGTACTGCATCGACCTCACCGAGCGGGCACGCATGGGCAAGCTTGACCCGGTCATAGGCCGTGACGATGAAATCCGCCGCGCCATCCAGGTGCTGCAGCGCCGCACCAAGCACAACCCGGTGCTGATTGGCGAGCCAGGCGTGGGCAAGACCGCGATCGTGGAAGGGCTGGCGCAGCGCATTGTGGACGGCGCCGTGCCCGAGTCACTCAAAGGCAAACGGGTACTGAGCCTGGACATGGCGGCTTTGCTCGCGGGCGCGAAGTTTCGTGGCGAGTTTGAAGAACGCCTGAAAAACGT
>CAJBVC010000141.1 GCA_903958915.1 uncultured beta proteobacterium | reverse complement strand
CGCCACCGTCAGGTCGTGGTGCTGATGCTGCAGTTCGGTAAGTCTTTCGGACAGTTCGCGTTCGTGGTGGTTGTAGACGTAGGACAAATTCGCCACACAGTGCCCACTGGGTGCAGCGCGTTGGCGATCAGACTCAATGGCGCTGCGAATCAGATCCCGCACCGCTTCCGATCGGTTGCCATAACCGCGCGCGGCAATCAGGGAGTCAAACGCACTGGCGAGTGATTCGTCCAGGGAAATGGTGAAGCGCTCCATCGGTTCCTTTCAATGCACTGTGCAGACCATGCACGGGTCAAATGAACGGACCACATGCTCAATGGTTGGCATGGCATTTTCGCCCACCGGCAAGCCCACCAAGGCCTGCTCCAGCGGTCCGGCCTGTCCCCCTGCATCCCGCGGCGAGAAGTTCCAGGTGGTTGGAGCGATGATCTGGTAGCGCTCGATCCGCCCGGACTTCACCGAGAGCCAGTGGCCCAGGCTACCCCGTGCGGCCTCTACAAGGCTAACGCCTTCGCCGGCGTCGGGTAGCTGGGAGTCTGCGTAAAAAGACTCGCCCAGAACGATGTCACGTGTCCACTGCTCCATGGCGGGAACCACCGTAGCGAGTTCGACCATGCGCGCTGCCATGCGCGCGATCACACTGCCGCCGTTGCGCATGACCAGATCACGCACCAGAGGCTGCCCGGCCACCATCTGGCGTGCCAGGGCGCCGGTTTCAACCACTTGCGTCCCATACCGCGGCGCTTTGCACCAGGTATACGCATCTGGTTTGTCGGCATCCACATGGGTCTCACCGCGCGCAGGTGGCAAAGGTGCGACACCTGACAACCAGGCACTGCAAACATCTTCAGTGATTAGACCGGCATCCAAGTTTACGGTCCCGGTCTGCGCCTGCCAATAGCCCGCCTCGAACAATCCATACGCGCCATAGGAGAGGAAGCAATCGGTGGCACGACCGATCCGTTCCAGCCCCAAATCAAAACCCAGGTCCAGAAAGCAGGCGAAGTCACTGGTACGACCGGTCGCCCACTCGCGCAAGGACGCCTCGGAATCGAGCGCCACAAAAGCCTCCAGAGAACCACCCAGCAAGGTAGTTTCAAGATAGGAACGAAAATCACGCAGCAGCGCAAGAATGCGCACGCGCTCGGCCGCTGTCATGGCTTTGGTAGTGCCTCCCGGCTGCAAAGCAAGCGAATGCGGCCAACGTCCTGCCAGGTAGCCCATCAGCTTGAGAAAGTTCGCGCGTGCGACCAACGCCTGCGCTGCGGCAGTGCCCTTGACGGCCGCGAACCGTTTGTGTGCCGCAGCATGCCAAGGGTGCTGCGAATACGCCGCACGGGTGAAGTCCGGCATAAAGAAAAGATAGAAGTGCGTCAGGTGATCGGCCATGTTTTCGTTAGCCTGAATCAGTTGCCTCGCAAGTCGACCGTTGTGCGGCACCACGACACCACTGAGTGAAGCCAGCGCTGCGGCGGCAGCAGCGGACTGTGCGACCGAGCAGATGCCGCAGATGCGTGGCACGATCACCAGTGCGTCCTGCGGTGCACGTCCCACCAGCAATTGCTCAAAGCCCCGGAACAGGGGCGAATTGACCCGCGCGGCACGCACCTCCCCGTGCTCTGCGTCCAAGCTGATCTCCAGGTCTCCTTCTACGCGGTTGAAGGGCCCCAACACGATGCGTGTCATTTGCTGGTCTTTCTGACCGCTGGGCGCACGACGGTATGGTCTGCCATCGAGTTCGAGCGCACCCTCTTGGGTGTGGCCGACTTCGACAGCGTCGCCAGCGCCACAAACCAGGCTTTCGGCATGTCGGTGGGCAGACCTATGGGGATGCCAGCGAGCTTGCGGGTTTCCTGAAACGGGTGCCCTGGCGCTTCGAATCCGGGCTCCACACAGGTAATGCAGGCGTAACCGCCACGCAGACACGAACCAGTGCCATTCCATAGCCGCAGGTTGCAATCCGCATGTGCTTGCGTGCCCTTGCAACCCAGGTTCTCCATCAGGCACCCCAAATCCGAGTGTTTCTTCGCGCTTGCCTTGAATTCGTAATACTCATTGCGCGGGCAGCCGTGGTGCACCAGTTGTTCTGCGTACAGAAGCGGACGCCCCAACTCATCCAGATCACTGGCATGCAGCCCTTCCTGGGCCAGCTTTTCCAGCGTGTCGACCACCCAGCCCGGATGCACCGGGCAGCCCGCTATATTGACCACAGGCAACCCCTCACGGGACACAAACTCCTCGCCCAGCAGCCCTCCAAAATCGGTCGTTTCGTATTGCAGACCTGTGGCCTGCAGGGGATTGCCTGGCGTGCTGGCCGACAGCCCGCCATAGGAACTGCACGAACCAATGGCGAACACCCAACGCGCACGTGCGCTGAGGCGCTGCACCCACTCGGTCAGCGGTCTGCCATTGCCCGCCATCAGATGGAATTTACCAGTCCCGTGGGGACCACGCAGCATCGCACCCTCTATGCAGAGAACATCAAATTCCATAGCGCCCTGCGCGCACTGCTCAAGCACTTCAAGCGCATCAGACCCACTTTCCAACGCCAGCGCAGGGTGCCAGACAAACTCGATTCCGGCATCACGCAGTTCATCGAACAAGGGGCGCGGCTCCGAGCACAGCAGCGATTGGGTGCACCCGCCGCATCCCCCACTTTGCAGCCACAGCACCCGCATCATGTCTGCTCCATCCCGGCGCGCACCAGCTTGGCACGCAAACCCACGCGCGACAGGCCCAGCTCGCGCGCCGCTGCCGACTTGTTCCAGCGG
>CAJBVC010000140.1 GCA_903958915.1 uncultured beta proteobacterium | reverse complement strand
CGCACTGACCAGTAGCAACCCCTGGCAGGCCCAGGTTCAAGAAGGTGTCACGCAGGCACTGCTGGGTGCCACCTGGACCAATGCCGACCAGATCAGCGTACTGGCCGAGGTCTGGTGGGATGGCAGCGCAGCGTCGGATGCGCAGTGGGATGCCTGGTCAGCTCGCAATCGACAGCTGGCCAGGCTCCCAAGCTATGGCGTGCCTGCAGCTGCAGTGGCAGGCAATCTGGGCTGGCAAGCGCAGGCCTTTGGCGCAGCGTCGAGCTTGCGTCGCAGCAATGTGCTGCTGCGGGTGAGCTGGCAGAACGGTGCCTGGCAGCCTGCATTGGACGTGCTGTACACACCCGCAGACCAAGGCCGGGTGGTGACGGCTTCAGTCACCTGGCAGGGCGACCGGGTGCAGGTGCAGGCCGGTGTGCGGGCCAACGGGGGGCCGGATTCTTCCGTCATTGCGCAACTGCCCGTGCGGGAAACGGCCTATCTCATGGCCAGCTGGTCGTTCTGAAGGGATTTCGGCCCATTGGCCGTGCCCTACATAGCTTTGAACAGGTGGCTGTAGAGCCTGCTGACCACAAATTTTTCTTTGAGTCCCCGCAGGCTGGCCACGATTTTCCCGGCCTCGTCGCGGGTGACCGCCTCAATGGCCAGCGCGCGCACCACCGTGCCACGGTGGATTTGCCAGAATTCCTGCATGTCGAGCTGATCCTGCAATTCCTTGAGCGGGGTGCGGATCAGGTACTCGCGTTGCGCCGTGAGCACCCGAACGTATTTGTCAGCTGCTTCGAAGCACAGCACCTCTTCGATTGGCACCATTTGGATGGTACTGCCCTGCGCACTGTGCACGCTGGCCTGGATGACTTTGAGTGGCGCGCTGGTGGTCTGGGTCGACAGCGTGGGCTGCCCCAGCAAACCGCGCAGCTGCCCTAAAGTTGCTTCAAAATCCATAGCGGCTTGTGCAGGCTTGGCGAGCGTTAGTTGCAGTTTTTCTATTGTTTTTTGCAACCGGGATCGTTGCACCGGCTTGAGCAGGTAGTCCACCGCCTGCGCTTCAAAGGCTTGCACCGCGTACTGGTCATAGGCCGTCACAAACACCAGTGCCGGGAATGGTTTGGTCCCTGACCCTGTGGCTGGCCAGGCGTCAGCCAGTTCCACCGCCGCTTCCAGGCCGCTTAAGCCCGGCATGCGAATATCAAAAAACAGCACATCAGGTTGTAGTTGCAATGCCCTTTGCACTGCCGATGCGCCGTCGCCCACGCTGGCCACAATCTGCAGTGCAGGCCACACCTGGGCCAACTCAGCCTGCAATGCCTGGGCCAGCAGGGGCTCGTCTTCGGCGATCAATGCCGTGGCGCTCTGGAGTGTCATTGGTTTGAGGGAAAAGTGACTCTAGCCCTTGTACCACCTGCATCAGCAGCTTCCAAAAGCATAGCACCTTTGGCCCCATACAGGGTGCTAAGCCGTTCTTGCACCTGGCGCAGACCAAAACCGCCACCGGCCGTTGCGGATACGCCCTCGGGCAAACCCAGGCCTGTGTCCAGAATTTCAAGCTCCAGCTGCGCATCACTGGTGGCGCGGGCTCGCACTGAAATGCTTCCCCCCGCCACTTTGGGCTCCAGTCCGTGCTGAATGCTGTTTTCGACCAGGGGTTGCAAAAGCAGGGGTGGAACGCTGTGCTGTTTGAGGGCTTCGGGCAAGTCCAGCGTGTAGCTCAGGCGTGCGCCCATGCGCACTTTCATAAGCTCCAGGTAGTCG
>CAJBVC010000139.1 GCA_903958915.1 uncultured beta proteobacterium | reverse complement strand
GTTGCTCAGGTTGGGCATTTGCGGAATATTGGTGGTCGCACCCTTGGCGAGATTCTGCAAAAAATCAAAACCGGGAACGAACTTGCCAAAACCTGCGCTGTCTGTATCACTCATGTTGTCTCCAAAAGGGCTAAGAGGATCGCTGTCGCACACAGCTTACACCACAACTGGGTGACACCGGTGTAAAGTGGTGCCGCATCCATTTGCCAAATCGAAAGGGGAGTCATGAAGTCATCACACCAAATCGCTGTCCTGCTGCTTGCACTTTGCTCTGTTGCAGTCCATGCCCAGAATCTGAAGCCTGGCCTGTGGGAAATCGCCACCCAGATGCAAGGTGGCGCCGGGTCGAAAAATGACGAAATGGCCAAGGCCATGAAAGAGCTGCAGGACCTGCCGCCCGAACAGCGCAAGATGATGGAGGCCATGATGGCAAAACAAGGCGTTCAACTCGGTAGCGCACCAGGCGGCGGAATGAGCATCAAAATCTGTATGACCAAGGAGATGGTCGACCGCAACGACATGCCCAGCCAGCAGGGCGACTGCAAACACACCTACAGCCAGCGTAGCGGCAATACCATGAAATTCTCATTTGTCTGCACCAAGCCGCCCAGCAGTGGGGAGGGCCAGTTCACCTTCACCAGTACCGAGGCCTACAAAACCACGATGGTCACCAAAGTGAGTGGGCAAAAAACGGAAATGCAGTCTTCAGGACGCTGGCTGAAAGCAGACTGCGGCGCGGTGAAACCTCTGCCAGCTGCGGTAAAGTAAGCGGCACCTGAGCGTCTTCTGGACATGATGCACTACACCTTTCTGTCGGCCACCATTCTCCTGGTACTCATTACCGATCCGATAGGCAACATCCCGATCTTTGCCAACGCGCTCAAACATGTGGCACCCGAGCGCCGGGCCCGCGTCATCCTGCGTGAAATCCTGATTGCCTTTGCCCTGCTGCTGACCTTCATGTTTGTCGGCGAGGGCTTCCTGCGGGTGATGAACTTGAGCGAGCTGTCGTTGCAAATCGGCGGCGGTGTCATCCTGTTCTTGATTGCTCTGCGCATGGTGTTTCCTCCGCCGGCCAGCCATGTCGAGGAACTCGTCGCGGAACCCTTGATCGTGCCGCTGGCGGTGCCTGCTATCGCAGGCCCTTCGGCGCTGGCCACGGTACTGCTGCTGGTGTCACAACAACCGGAACGGCGCCTGGAATGGATCGGTGCGCTGTGCGTCACCATGCTGGTGAGCGCCGTGGTGCTGGTGTCGGCCGAGCGGGTTCAGCGCGTCATCGGCACGCGCCTGGTGGTTGCGGTGGAGCGCCTGATGGGACTGGTGCTGGTGTCGGTGGCGATCGAGATGATGCTGCGCGGTTTCAAGGTGTTTGCGCAACAGCTGATGCGGGGCTGACCCCAGCCGCGCCCACGACCACCTGCTCGACGGCACCGAAAATACTGGTTCCGCTCGCACCCTTCATTTCAATGCGTACCGTGTCGCCATGGCACATGAAATCGGTACTGGGTTGCCCGTCCTGCAGGGTTTCCATGGCCCGCTTCTCGGCAATGCTGCTGTAACCCTGTGGCCACTCGGCGCGGCCCTTGCGCTCCACGGACTTGTTGCTCACCGGCCCCGAGCCCACGACGCTACCTGCTGGCACCGGCCGCGTATGTGCCAGCGCACTGATCAGTTTGCCAAAGTGAAAGTGCATGTGGGTCCCAGCATCGCATAGGCCCACTTTGCGGCCGTTCCAGGTGACCTGCAACTGGCCCTGCAACCGCCCTCGGCTCCAGGCTTCTCCCAGCTCGTCGGGCGTGACCGCTACCGGACTGAATGCGGTGCCGGGCTGCAGCAACTGTGCGGGTCCGACGTACTGGTGCACTGCATTGCACAGCATGAACAGGCGCACGCCGTCCAGGGCAGAATCCGCCGCGCAGCCCATCGGCAAGTCACCGGTCACAACGGCCAGTCCGGCGCCAAAGTCCAGAACCGCGGTGTCCCTTGGGCCAGCAATGGGGTCCATGGCTCCCCAAAAATTGGCACCACTGCCCTGCGC
>CAJBVC010000138.1 GCA_903958915.1 uncultured beta proteobacterium | reverse complement strand
GTGCACGCGACCAAGGACCGTGCGATGGTGGAGAACGGCCAGGTGGTGGTGCGCCCGATGAACTACTTTGCCATGTCGTACGACCACCGCATCATCGACGGCCGGGAGGCAGTGCTGGGGCTGGTGGCGATGAAAGAGGCGCTGGAAGATCCGGCTCGCTTGCTGTTCGATATTTGATCGGTCTCTGGTCGAGGCGGAGTCTGGATGGCAGAGGGCTCTGCTCCGTGTCCCCCGCCCGCTTTGCGGGCTCCTCCTTTACCTGCGCAGAACCCTCTGCCATCCAGACTCCTTTTGGGACTTTCTAGGAATATGTATGAGTAAACAATTTGACGTGGTTGTTATTGGTGCTGGACCCGGTGGCTACATTGCGGCCATTCGGGCGGCGCAGCTGGGCTTTAGCGTGGCCTGTATTGATGAGTGGAAGAATGACAAGGGCGGCCCAGCGCCTGGTGGTACGTGTACCAATGTGGGCTGTATTCCTTCGAAGGCACTGCTGCAGTCGAGCGAGCATTTTTACCAGGCCAACCACCACTTTGCCGAGCACGGCATTACGGCCAAGGGTGTGACGATGGACGTGGAGAAGATGATTGCCCGCAAGGACACCGTCGTCAAGCAGAACAACGATGGCATCCTGTACCTGTTCAAGAAGAACAAAGTGTCGTTTTTCCACGGGCGCGGCGCGTTCGTGAAAGCAGGCGCCGAAGGCTACGAGATCAAGGTGAGCGGCGCTGCAGACGAGAGCATCGTTGGCAAGCAGATCATCATTGCCACAGGATCCAATGCCCGGGCATTGCCTGGGACACCCTTTGATGAAGTGAATGTGCTTTCTAACGACGGTGCACTGCGCATCGGTGCGGTGCCCAAAAAGCTTGGATTGATCGGCTCCGGCGTGATCGGGCTGGAGATGGGCTCGGTGTGGAAACGCCTGGGTGCCGAGGTGACGATTCTGGAAGGCTTGCCGGTTTTCCTGGGAGCAGTAGACGAGCAGGTTGCCAAGGAAGCCCACAAGGCGTTTACCAAACAGGGCCTCAAGATTGAGCTGGGTGTGAAGGTGGGCGAGATCAAGACCGGCAAGAAGGGCGTGTCGGTGGCGTACACCAATGCCAAGGGTGAAGCGCAGACGCTGGAAGTGGACAAGCTGATCGTTTCCATTGGTCGGGTGCCCAACACCACCGGCCTCAACGGCGAGGCGGTCGGTCTGTTGCTTGACGAGCGCGGCGCCATCATGGTCGATGGGGACTGCAAGACCAATCTGCCGGGCGTATGGGCCGTAGGCGACGTGGTACGCGGCCCCATGCTGGCGCACAAGGCCGAGGAAGAGGGCGTGGCGGTGGCCGAGCGAATCGCCGGTCAGCATGGCCATGTGAACTTCAACACGGTGCCGTGGGTGATTTATACCAGTCCTGAAATTGCTTGGGTTGGGCGCACCGAGCAGCAGCTCAAGGCGGACGGCGTGGCCTACAAGGCGGGTTCGTTCCCGTTCCTGGCCAACGGACGTGCCCGGGCGCTGGGCGACACCACCGGTTTTGTCAAATTTCTGGCCGACGCCAAGACCGACGAGATTCTGGGCGTGCACATTGTCGGCCCGATGGCCAGCGAACTCATTTCCGAAGCGGTGGTGGCCATGGAATTCAAGGCCAGCGCCGAAGACATCGCCCGGATCTGCCACGCCCATCCGTCCTTGAGCGAAGCCACCAAGGAAGCTGCTCTGGCGGTGGACAAGCGCACGCTAAATTTCTAGAGCCAGATTGGCCTCCAACGCTTGCCTGGTGTGCGTAAGCAGCTACGGAATTGATAGCGGTATCAGACAGTGCCATCGCGTGTCAAACTAGCCTATGAGGCCGAACTGAAGGCCCGCGGGTACACCGCGGACCCGGCCCAGTTGCGCGCGGTCGATGCATTGGAGCGCTGCGCGCGTCAGTGGTCGGCATTCAAGGAAAAGCGCTCCAACGTCTTGAAGAAACTGATCAATCACCCCGAAGTCCCCAAGGGTGTGTATATGTACGGCGGAGTAGGGCGGGGGAAGAGCTTTCTGATGGACTGCTTCTTTAATGCAGTTCCACTGAAGCGCAAGACGCGACTGCACTTTCATGAGTTCATGCGCGAGGTGCACCGGGAGTTGTCGGACCTGCAGGGCACCGTCAATCCCCTGGATGAATTGGCCAGACGCATGGCGGTGCGCTACCGGCTGATCTGTTTCGATGAGTTTCACGTCGCAGACATTACCGATGCGATGATCCTACACCGCTTGCTCGCTGCGCTGTTTGCCAACGGTGTGGGCCTGGTGACGACTTCCAATTTCAAACCTGATGACCTCTACCCCGGGGGAATGCACCGCGACCGGATTCTGCCTGCGATTGCCTTGCTTAATCAGCGCATGGAAGTGCTCAACGTGGATAACGGATATGACTACCGGCGCCGAACGCTGGAGGAAGTCAATCTCTACCATGTGCCAATGGGAGAATTGGCGGACCAGGCCATGGAGCAGGCCTTCAACGCGGTGGCCGAGTCGCGCGACGAGACTCCAGTCCTGCACATCGAGGCCAGGGAAATTCATTGCCGGCGCAAAGCGGGTGGCGTGGTGTGGTTTGACTTCAGAGGCCTGTGTGGCGGGCCGCGCTCGCAGAATGACTATCTGGAGATCGCCAGCCAGTTTCACACGGTATTCTTGAGCAACGTGCCGCACATGCCGGTGCGCATGGCGTCCGAGGCGCGCAGATTCACCTGGTTGGTTGATGTGCTGTACGACCGGCGCGTCAAGTTGGTAATTTCCGCCGAGGTCGCGCCCGAGGGTTTGTACACCGAAGGCCCGATGGCGCATGAATTTCCGCGCACGGTTTCTCGCCTCAATGAAATGCAGTCGAGCGAATACATTGCACAGGATCGGCGCATGGTCGAAACACGATTGACATGAACAGCCGTGATTTTGCCGTCCGATGGTTGTCGGTATGGATGCTGACGTTTTGCGTTGCCGCACACTCCGAATCGAAAGACTATGAAAGCGAACGAACCCGCATCGAGGCACAGCGACAGCAGCAGTCCCGGGAACTTGATGCGCTGGAGCAGGCGTGTCATACGCGGTTTGCAGTGACCGATTGTGTCAATCGGGTGCGCTCGCTGCGACGTCAGCGCCTGGCGGTACTGGACCAGCGCATTGCTCAAATCAACAGCGAGCAACGTCTCGAGCAGGCCGAACAGAGTCGCCAAAGTCGAAGAGAAAAACTGGTACAACGCCAGCAACGCGACGCCGAACGGGCGGCTTCGTCGGCCACCCGCGCACTTGCGCTCCCGCAGCCCAATGGCAGTGAACCGAAGCAGCCGTCGGGAGAGATTCGCGGGACAGATCGCACCGCTAAGCCAGGTAACACCGTCGATGCGGCGACCCGTGAGGACAGGAAAGCACGCTTTCTCAAAAAGCAGCAAGAGGCACAATTGCGACAACAACTGCGGGATCAGCGCTTGAAAGAGCCAGTGCCCGCACACCTGGCATTGCCGTTGCCACCCTGAATCGGTTCAGCGCAATGCGCAACCAACCCGGCAAAGTTCATTCGCCTCCGAGCGCTTCGAGCTTGACAATCACCAGCGACAGGTTGTCGCCACCGCCCCGACCACGCGAGCGTGCTTTCTCAATCAGGAATTCCGTCGCTTCCCGGGCCGACAAGGTGGATAGCACGGAACCCAGTTCCCCATTATTGAAGTAATGCCAGACGCCGTCGCTACAGGCCATCAACACATCGCCAGCACGCAACTTGGGGATGAAATGGAAATCCACCGGGGGATCCGCCTCTGTCCCCAGGCAGCCCATCAGGATGTTGGATTGTGGGTGTACGCTGGCCTGTTCCTCGGTGATCTCGCCACGGTTGACCAGGGCCTGCACATAGGAATGGTCCATGGTGCGCTTGACAAACTGGTTGCCGTGGTACTGGTAGATCCGCGAGTCGCCGGTATGTGCCCAATGGCAATCACCGCCCGGGTTGATGAGAAACCCAGCCAAAGTGCTGTGGGGTTCTTCTTCGGCCGATATGGCCGTCAACTTGATGACGATATGCGCTTCCTGCACGATTTGCATCAGCGTGGCCGACGCATCGTCGGTTTCGGGGTCGTAGCGTTCGAACAACTGCTTGGCTGTCAGCATGACCTGGTCAGACGCTTTTCGTCCACCGCTACGCCCACCCATCCCATCGGCAACGATCGCCAGCACACACCCATTCACGCGACCGTGCTTCAACAACGCGACCTGATCCTGCTGGTAGTCGCGATCGCCTTTATGGATGCCGGTAGAAGCGGTTAGTCGGTAGCCTGTTGCCATGTTGGAGGGATCGCCAAGCAATTCTTTCGATAATTAGGTCGGTCTGGTCGTATTATCGAACGCACCAGCCCAAGTCGGGCTCGATTTAACCATGACCAGAGTCACAATTTACATTTGGACGCAAATCTACATTCCCCTCAACGCAGATTGATTGAACTGCAGATGGAGCACGCCGACCTGAATGCTGTCATTGACCGCACCGTGGCGTTGGCACCTTTGGATGAACTCATGGTGCGTCGTCTGAAGAAGCGCCGGTTGGCA
This sequence comes from uncultured beta proteobacterium, assembly GCA_903958915.1. Lineage (GTDB taxonomy): Bacteria > Pseudomonadota > Gammaproteobacteria > Burkholderiales > Burkholderiaceae_C > Allorhodoferax. The sequence continues at coordinate 5,032 of CAJBVC010000138.1, read as the reverse complement.
CTGCGCGACGAGATAGCCAGGTTGAAGGACGCGCTTGAGCCGAACGAACCGGCCTGACCCATGAATTTGCCGCAGCGTGTGGCAAGCGCCCTGGCTGCCGATGGCGTGCTTGCACGGGGTCAGCCACAATGGACCACGCGGGCCGGCCAACTGCAAATGGCGCAGGCGGTTGCACAAACCATGGAGGAAGGTGGCGTGCTGGTGGTCGAGGCCGGCACCGGCATTGGCAAGACCTACGCCTACCTCGTACCGGCCCTGCTCAGTGGACAAAGGGTTCTGGTTTCGACGGCCAGCAAGGCGCTGCAGGACCAACTCTTTCACCGCGACTTGCCCAGGCTCATGTCCGCGCTGGAGATTCCGCTGCGGGCGGTGATGTTAAAAGGTCGAAGCAGCTACTTGTGCACGCAGCGACTGCTGGAGGCCCGCCATGCCGACATCGACTGGCACCGGGTGCAGCAGCGTGAGATCGCGGACGTGGAGCAGTGGGCGCGCCTGACGACAACGGGTGACCTGAGCGAAGTGCCCACGCTGGAGGAAGATTCCCCGGTCATGGCGCTGGTCTCCTCCACGCGTGACAATTGCCTGGGCAGCGGGTGCCCCCATGCCGGCACTTGTTATGTGAACAACGCGCGCAAGTCGGCGATGGCGGCCGACCTCGTGGTGGTGAACCACCACCTGTTCTTTGCCGACCTGCAGTTTCGCGAGTCCGGCATTGTGGAATTGTTGCCCAGCGTGACGGCCGTGGTGCTGGACGAGGCACACCAACTCGAAGACATCGGGCTGCAATTCCTGGCGCAGCAGTGGTCTACGCACCAATTGATTCATTTCCTGAAGGACCTGGAGGCGGCTGGCCCAAACCTGGCCTGGGTTACTGTGGATTGGCGAGTGCTCGTTGGAGCCGCGCAGGGTGCTGCAAGTGCCTTGCAATCACTGGTGTCCACGCAGCCCGGACGGGTGGCTTGGCTCGATGGCGGGCCGGCGGGAGTCGACCCGCAGTGCTGGAGTGCCCACATGCAGCGCTTACTCGATTGCTTGCGCGCAGCGGCAAGTGCACTAGCCGCCGCGGAGGATGCGTATCCGGCATGGCGCGTGTTGCTGCAGCGCCTGCAGGCACTATGTGAAAGTGTCACCTTGTTCGCGATGCCCGTGCTGCCAGGTAGGGTCCGGTGGGTCGAGGTGGCCGCAAGTGTTCGCTTTCTGGAATCGCCTTTGAGCGTTGCCAACACATTGGCGGCAATGGTCACGGCGCAGGTGACGGACGATGGGCCATGCCCGCGATCCTGGGTCTTTACCTCGGCAACACTTGGACACGACGCGCAACTATCGTGGTTTATCGAGTCCAGTGGGTTGCATGGTGCCAGCGTATTGCAGGTGGAGAGTCCATTTGACTATGCCGCACAGGCGGCAATGTACGTACCACAGCATCTGCCCATCCCAGCCGATCCAATGCACAGTGATTGCGTTGCGCTACTCATCGCCCAGGCGGCGGAGGTTTTAGGAGGTCGCACACTGGTATTGACCACCACTTTGCGGGCCATGCGCAGCATTGGCGATGCACTTCTTCAGTCTATGACGCCAAACGGCGGCATTGACGTGCTGGTGCAGGGGCAAGGCTCCAAAAGAGAACTGGTGGACCGCTTCAGCGTGCAAGGGTCGCATGGTCGGCGGGGCGTTGTGCTGGTGGCTAGTGCGGCTTTCTGGCAAGGGTTCGACATGCCTGGTGATGCATTGCAAATGGTCGTGATAGACAAATTGCCTTTTGCACCCCCCGACGATCCAGTGCTCTCCGCACGCGCCAGTGATTTAGAGGCTGCAGGCAGGAAGCCCTTTGTGGAATTGCATCTGCCGCGGGCCACGGTGGCTCTAAAGCAAGGTGCAGGTCGCCTGATTCGCCGTGAATCCGATCGCGGCGTTCTGGTGATTTGCGATGTGCGGCTGACCCGCTCAGGCTATGGCAAGAAAATGCTGCGCGCGTTACCCGCGATGGCCAACTTGCAAGACCATACAGCTTTTATGCAATACTTGGTTACCCTTACCAAATCTTCCACCATGGACCCGAATCCGGCTTGATATTCGATGCCAGAAAGGCCGATTGCGGATAGGTCCTTTCGAGCACCCTTTTCGCATCGTCGCGCAATTGGGTCATGCCCAGTGCGTCATAGGACTTGACAAGAATAAACAGAGCTTCTTCCTGCGCCGGCACATCGCGGTAATCGGTCACCGCCTGCTGGGCCCGACTGATCGCGGCAAGGTAGGCGCCACGTTTGAAATAGTAGCTGGCGACAAAGACTTCGTACCGTGCCAAAGAATTGACGATGTAGCCCATGCGCTGGCGGGCATCCGGCGTGTAACGCGAGTCCGGAAATCGGGTCACCAATTCCTTGAAAGCTTCGAATGATTCTTTGGAGGCCTTCTGATCGCGTTCGGCGAGGTCTTGCCGCACGTACTTGGAGAATAGCCCCATGTCATCGTTGAAATTGACCATGCCCTTCAGGTAGAGGGCGTAATCCAGTGCGGGACTCGCAGGATGCAATTTCACGAAACGTTCAATGGTTGCAAGGGCCTGCGCAGTTTCCGCCGTTTTGTACTGTGCGTAGGCTTTGTCCAGTTGGGCCTGCTGAGCCAGCGGTGTTCCCGCGGCCCTGGCCTCCAGTTTCTCCAACAGAAGGATGGCCCGCTCCCACTGCCCGTTGCTCATTTCATCCTTGGCCTCGCTGTAGAGCGTATTGGGGCTCATGCCTTCGGTTTTATCGGCAGCCGTGGTACCGCAACCACCGAGCAAGAGCAAACTGGTCGTCAACAGGCAGGCGTAAACGACCGATAATTTGACTCGAAGCATTTTTGAGGACTTTCTTGAAACAGACCGGCGCGATTATATCGATACCCCCCGGATTGGCGGAGGATGATGAGACCGAGGATCTCAGTGTCGAAGCAGAGGAGCGTCAACTTCGGGTACCAGCGCAACTGCATGGTGAGCGGATGGACCGTGCACTGGCACTGATGGTGCCCGAGTTCTCCAGAAGTTACCTGCAACAACTGCTGGAAGGCGGCCTGGTCAACCTCAATGGGCAGCGGTCCGAAAAGGCGTCACGCAGAGTGAAAGCCGGCGACTTGATGCTCGTGACATTGCGACCGACCCAGCAAAGTCAGGCATTTCAACCACAGGACATTGCTTTTGTCGTGGTACATGAGGATGAGCATGTCCTGGTGGTCGATAAACCTGCGGGTCTTGTGGTGCATCCCGCGCCGGGTCATTGGAGCGGCACGCTCCTCAACGGACTTCTTGCATTCGACAAACGCAGCGCCCTCATGCCCAGGGCCGGCATCGTGCACCGATTGGACAAAGACACCAGTGGTTTGATGGTGGTGGCACGTTCTCGGCAAGCCATGGACGCGTTGGTCAACGCCATCGCAGCGCGCGAGGTAAGTCGGCAGTATCTGGCACTTGGGCACCACCACTGGGCGGGGACTGCCTCCGTGAAGGTGGAGCTTCCTATTGGCCGCGATCCACGCAACCGCCTTCGCATGGCGGTAGTGGACCTGCAAAAAACGCAAGGAAAAACCGCTCGAACCGACTTTCAATTGCTCGACAACGCAATAGATTCCTGCCTGGTCCAGTGTGTGTTGCATACCGGGCGCACCCACCAGATCCGTGTCCACATGGCGTCTTTGGGCCACCCACTTTTGGGCGATTCGGTATACGGCGGTCGAACCGATGCCGGCATCGTGCGCCAGGCGCTCCACGCTTTTCGCCTGGCTTTCCGCCATCCCGTGACCGGCAAAGCCCTGTCGTTTGAGTCCCATGTGCCGGCGGATTTCCAGGATGCTTTGGTGGCGCGATCACTGCGATACAATTTGCCCGGCGGGCTTGTGAGCCCTTGACTATCCATGCGAATGCCGTGGGTCGGCACCGTGACCAGTGCACGCAGTTGCCAACCACCCTGATTCCTTACGCGGTCACTAGTGCAGTGACATACCCTGAAAAGCCTGAACATGAATTTGGCGCAAGCAAAGCGGGTCCTGGAGACCGCATTGATCTGTTCACAGCAACCGCTACCCGTGCGCGATATGCGGGTTCTTTTCGATGACGCGTTGGGTTTGGATACGCTGAAGTCCTTACTCGAGGAGTTGCAGTCGGATTGGGCCGCCAAAGGATCCGAGCTGGTGCAAGTCGCCAGTGGATGGCGTTTTCAGAGTCGGCCCGAGATGCGGGATTACCTGGACCGCCTGCATCCTGAAAAACCGCCGCGCTATACCCGTGCCACGCTGGAAACGCTTGCCATCATTGCCTACCGCCAACCAGTAACGCGGGGTGACATGGAAGACATTCGTGGCGTGACCATCAATAGTCTGCTGATCAAGCAACTCGAAGATCGGGGTTGGGTTGAGGTCATCGGCCACCGGGAGGCGCCCGGGCGTCCTGCGCTGTACGCTACCACTCGGCAATTCCTGGATGATTTGGGACTGAGCAGCCTGGACCAGTTGCCGGTGTTGGATAGCCCGGCAAATCCGGTGTTGGACTTTCGCGATTTGACACAGGTTCTGGAGGAGTCTTTGACGATACAAACCCCAAGTGTCCCCACGTTGACGGAGCACACAGCACAGTTGGATATGCCCCTTGACACCCTGAACACAGAGACGAACAAGCAAATGAATGGAATAACACAATGAACGGATCCTCCGACGCGCAAGAGTCCAAAACAACCATTGCGACCGAAGCGGTACAGGCGCCGTCGAAGCCGGACGCCATTGATGAGAATGCGGTAGTCGCTCTGGACAATTTTGTGGAAGATGCAGCGCAGGAATCTGCGTCGATCCAGCCCGGCAGCCGATTTGCGGACATCATCACCGGCCAGTTTGATGCGGACGAGGAGACCGAAGAACTGGCGCTGCCCAAGCGCGTGCTGGCTCCCTTGGCAGAAACCCCGAAGTTGCACAAGGTGCTGGCGCAGTCAGGAATGGGTTCGCGCCTGGAAATGGAGCAACTCATCCTTGAAGGGCGCATTTCGGTAAACAACGAGCCGGCCCACAT
>CAJBVC010000137.1 GCA_903958915.1 uncultured beta proteobacterium | reverse complement strand
GAAACCGGTGCGGTGGAAAATGCCGTCTTCGTGCGCATCAGCGATCAGGGTCCAGGCATATCCGCCGACGTGGCACAGCAACTCTTTACGCCCTTTTTCACGACCAAGCCCGAGGGACTGGGATTGGGACTGAACATTTGCCGCACCATCGTGGAGTCGCACCAGGGGCGGCTGATCTTCAACAATCGTCCTGACGGTGGCGCTGCTTTTACTGTTTACTTGCCGGTGCACGCATGAACCATAACCATCTGAATCTGTACATCGTGGACGACGACGAGGCCGTGCGCCGCTCCATTGGAACCCTGATGATTGCGCACCTCGCCGAGTGCTCGGTGAAGACCTTTGCCTCTGGTGAAGCATTTCTGGAGGGTGCCAACCTTGATGCCAGCGGTGTCGTGCTGCTGGACTACATCATGGACGGCATGAGTGGACTGGAGGTGTTCCAGGCCCTTAAAGACTGCAACAGCCCGCTTTCTGTGGTTTTCCTCTCAGGCAAGGGTGACGTGCCGGTTGCAGTGCGGGCCATGGAAAAGGGCGCCGTGAGCTGGTTGTCCAAGCCTTGCACCGACGCCGAGCTGCTGCAAACCATTCAGCGGGGCATAGTGCAGGCGACGGATATGGCCGTCAAGCGCCAGGATCGCCATCTTGCAGTCCAGCGACTCTCTCCCTTGACTCTGCGTGAAATGCAGGCAACCGCTCTGACAACACAAGGAAAGTCGGCCAAGGAAGGTGCGCAAATACTGACACAACTGCACCCCACATTTCCGATTGACTTCCGCACTTTTGAGAACCACCGAGCCAAAGCACTTGCCAAACTTAACGTCAAGAACAAAGTCGAGCTGCTGATTTTCCTGCACAACAGCGATCTCAGGAGCGAAGTCCAGGCGAGCCTGAACAAGAGTCCTGGAACAACGAAAGATTGAGCGAAGCGCAAGCAGCTACCGATTTGCCAACCTGGTGCGGTCGAGGCCAAGCTCCAGTTTTTCCTGAAAGGAGTGCCCGGGCAAAAAATTCAAAAAGGGAAGGAAAAGGCGAGCTTTTCCATGGTTCAAAAGACGGCTCGGAAACCAATAATTTGAACCACTTAACCAATGGGTTCCCATGCGCCTCTTTTCCCTATTTTCATTTCATCTGCTGGCGGCTTCGCTTTCTCTGACAGTAGCTTTTAGTGCCAAGGCGCTTGACGTCAGCGCGCCGCCCGTAGAAGCCCAAGCAGACCAGAATCAGGAATTGCTCCAAGGTGCGCAAGCCTACTTTGAAGGCGTCAATCTTCGAGGCGGCATCCACGGGCGACCGATTCATCTGACAAATACGCAGTTTTCAAGCGTAACAAGTGACGCGTTGTCGTTCAGTCAGGGCACAAAGGTCAGCAGCGGTTCAGAATTGCAGGGCAGTGCTCCGGGTTCAGGGACACTGTACGACGTGCGTCCCGAGTTTGATGCGCAAGTCAGTCGCATGGTGGACCAGCTTTTTGAACTCAACGCGCAAGGAAGTTCGGCCATTGACCACAGGAAAGTCTTCGCAGAGCCATTGCGGAAAACCATGCAGACGACAGCGAATAGATTCGGCATGGTGCGCGAGTATGAGGACGCGATGAAAACGGCCGGTTACCAGACTCGCTCGGCTTGGAGCCTTGAGGGCTATATCAACGCCAAAGTTATCGCGGAAGGCTTGCGACGGGCTGGCCGCACCGTCGTGTCGTCGTTGGACAATTCGCGCAATTACGACCTGGGCGGCATTGTCGTGGCAGTGGGCATCCGGTCAACGCAACCCGTGCGAATTGCAGCACTGGGCACGGCACAGAGGCTGCTCAACTTTTAGGTGGCAGACCCCACGGGAGTTCAGACGGACAAGGCTACCGAACAGCATGCGGCTAGCTATGCATGGGTTTCTGGACTCCAGACGCCCCAGCAGCCCTATATCGCGACCAGACTGCGCACTTCGTCCACTTCCATGTTTGCGCCCTTGCCCCGCGCCAGCACCGCACCGCGCTCCATCACGATGTAGTCGTCCGCCAGTTCGCGGGCAAAATCGTAGTACTGCTCCACCAGCACGATGGCCATATCGCCGCGCTGGGCCAGCATACGGATGACGCGACCGATGTCCTTGATGATGCTGGGCTGGATGCCTTCGGTTGGCTCGTCCAGAATCAACAGGCGGGGCTTTGCGGCCAATGCACGCGCAATGGCCAGCTGCTGCTGCTG
>CAJBVC010000136.1 GCA_903958915.1 uncultured beta proteobacterium | reverse complement strand
GCTCTGGGTCAAGGTGCGTTGCACGCTGCCATCAAGGTGTTGTCGGGGGCTGCCTCTGGAAGAGAAGTTCCACTGACCAAGGTGGTAACCACGATCGGCAAGCCAGGTGTCGCGGTGGCTGCGATCACCCGAAGGCAGCACGGATTTGTTGTCCACCATGTAGAGGGTGCCGGCAATCCCAGTCTGAACGGATCCCCGATTACCAAAGAGCCGATCGCACTAAAAAACGGGGACCTCATCGAGCTGGCAGGTACACAAATGCAGTTTGTTCAGAACTGACGTATCTATGTTGATTTGTTGCTGCCTGTCGGTTTCAGCGTGAGTTGACATGCGCCAGATAGCCAAGCACTGGCAGCGTATCGCTGTGACATTAATTCCGGTGCTGATCGCGCTTTTGCATGCCGCTGGCACTATTCATATTGGCGTGATTCAGCGTTTGGATGACATCATCTACGACGCCCGGTTACGGGCCACAATGCCAAACACAATGGACGATCGCATTGTCATTGTGGATCTCGATGAGAAGAGTCTAGGTGCAGTCGGACGTTGGCCATGGAGTCGAAATAAGCTTGCGGAGATGATGGATATTCTGTTTGACAAGCAGCATATCGCTCTGCTGGGGTTTGACGTCGTGTTTGCAGAACCTGACGATAGTTCGGGTCTCTTCCAACTGAACAAGTTGGCTCGCAATGAGCTAAAGGACCAGCCCGGGTTCGCTGAGAAACTGGAACGATTGCAAGAAAGTCTTGACTTTGATGGACGGTTCGCAAAAGCCTTGGAGAATCGCCCAATTGTTATGGGCTTCTACTTGACTGGCGATCGTGGTGGCAATATCTCCGGTGTGCTTCCTGAGCCGGTTTTCCTAAAGTCGGACTTGCACGGACGCAGGATTCAGTCTGATCCTTGGAACGGATACGGTTCAAACATTGCTTCTCTTGCAAAAGCCGCACCGGTCGCTGGTTTCTTTAACTACACAACCGTCGAAGGCGACGGAGTGGTGCGGGCCATTCCATTGGTCGCAGAATTCAAGGAAAAATACTATGAATCCTTGTCGTTGGCAATGTTCCGCTCGCTGGCTGGATCGCCCAGCGTGGAGCCAGGATTTTCCAGCGAGAGTTTCCTGTCGAGAAGTTTGCAAGGGCTGGATCGACTGATACTTCGATTCGGCGAAAAGACTTTATCAATCCCTGTGGATCATCGGGTGGCGGCGTTGGTACCGTTTCGTGGCTCCGGTGGGCCGATGGGAAAGTCATTTCAGTATATTTCCGCGTCGGATATTCTTTCTGGGCTCATCCCACCCGATACCTTGAAAGACAAAATCGTTTTGTTTGGAACAACTGCGCCTGGACTAAACGATTTGCGTGTCACGCCAGTTGGCGAGGCTTACCCTGGCGTTGAAACCCATGCGAACATGATCTCCGGGCTATTGGATGGAACGATGTTGTTGCGACCTGATTACGCGCTCGGCTATGAAATTGCGGTCGTTCTGTTTTCTGGCTTGGTACTGGCACTTGGCCTGCCCTTGTTGAGTGCACCCAGGGCAGTAGCCTTAAGTATCACTGTTCTTGGGGTTTTGGGGGGCATGAACTTTTGGCTGTACATGTCAGAAGGCTTGGTGCTCCCCCTGGCGACGGTAATGACCATGGGTGTTACAGCATTTGCTCTGAACATGAGCTATGGCTACTTTGTCGAGAGTCGATCCAAGCGGGAACTGGCGAACCTTTTTGGAACCTACGTGCCACCAGAACTTGTGGATGAAATGGTGAAAGACCCGGACAGCTACTCGATGAAAGCTGCCAACAGGGAGTTGACGGTCATGTTTTGCGATATGCGCGGCTTTACAAAGATGTCGGAGCGCATGGAGCCAATACAGTTACAGGAGTTGCTCAACGGTGTGTTTAGTCGATTGACAAGTATCATCCGAAGCAATCGGGGCACGATTGATAAGTATATGGGTGATTGCGTGATGGCCTTCTGGGGGGCGCCCGTGGAAACCACTGAGCACGCCCATTTGGCGGTAAAGTCTGCCATGGAGATGTCCAACGCCGTACGGGATATCAATCAGGAGCACCGCGAGCGCGGCCTCCCTGATATCGGCATCGGCATCGGGCTGAATACGGGATCCATGTGCGTTGGCGATATGGGCTCCAACATTCGCCGCAGTTACACCGTCATTGGCGATGCAGTTAACCTCGGATCGCGGCTTGAGGGTCTTTCTAAAGTGTACGGCGTGGAAACGGTTGTCAGCGAGTCGACCAAACTGCTGGCGCCCGAGTTTGCCTGGCAAGATCTTGATTTGGTGCGCGTCAAGGGGAAAGAACTTGCAGTCGCAATATTTTGGCCAATGGCAACATTGGAGACATTGAGTCCGGAGGCAAGCAGCGAACTCAAAACCTGGAGCAACTTTCTTAAGTCGTATCGTGCTCAGGATTGGGACCAGGCTGACGTCCAATTACTGAACTTGCTACGAATGAATCCCAAAAAATATCTGTACCAAGTTTACGCAGAGCGAGTAGCCTCGATG
>CAJBVC010000135.1 GCA_903958915.1 uncultured beta proteobacterium | reverse complement strand
GTTGCTCATGGCCTTCACGGTCGCATTGACTTTTCCCAGTTGACGGTCAATCCAGGCCTGGCTGCGCTGCGCCTTGGTGCGTCCGCTCCAGGTGGCTTCCAGGCGGGCCAGAATGGCGGCGTCCATCAGACCGTCGGCCAGCGCTTCCCAGGTCTTGATTTCAGCGCGCTCACGTCCGACCGAGGGAATCAGCTTGCCCACTGGGGACAGCGTATCCAGGTACTCAACAATGACGCGGGAATCGAACAGAGCCTCGGCCCCTTCCATGATCAGGCAAGGCACCTTGCCAAGGGGATTGGATTGCGTGATGGTGGTGTTAGCGCCCCAGACGTCTTCGGTCACAAAGACGAAGTCCAATTTTTTCTCGGCCATGACGACGCGCACTTTGCGTACATACGGGCTGGAGGTGGATCCGAGTAATTTCATGGGCACTCTACTGTTACAGGAGTGTTCATTCTATCCATTGGGGGACGCCAAAGACCGATTGGGCAAAGCTTGAGGGGCCATGGTGGCGTACAACCTACAATTCGTGCATGACTTTTTCCTCCATTTCCGCCCTTTCACCCCTGGATGGCCGTTACTCCGCCAAATTGGCTCCCCTACGGCCCCTGATGAGCGAACAGGGCTACATGCACCGCCGGGTGCAAGTTGAGGTGACCTGGTTTGTTGCGCTCGGTGATGCCGGCTTCGAAGAATTCAACCCATTAACGACCGGAGCACGCACTTACTTACTCGGTTTGGTCAGGAATTTCTCGGAAGCCGACGGCGAAGCCATCAAAGCGATCGAGAAAACCACCAACCACGACGTCAAGGCGGTGGAGTACTGGATCAAGTCCAAATTCGACGCCCGTCCCGAGTTGCTGGCAGCCCAGGAATTTGTGCACTTTGCCTGCACCAGCGAAGACATCAACAACACCAGCCACGCCCTGCAACTCAAGGGAGCGCGGGACCTGGTGCTGCTACCCGCGCTGGACGCCGTGATCGCCAAGCTGCGCAGCATGGCGCACGTGTTTGCCGAGGTACCCATGCTTAGTCGCACCCACGGCCAAACCGCAAGCCCGACCACCGTGGGTAAAGAGATCGCCAACGTGGTGGTACGCCTTGCCAGTGCACGTGGAAAAATTGCGTCCATCAATATCATGGGCAAGATGAATGGAGCGGTCGGCAACTACAACGCCCACCTGTCCGCCTGGCCCGATTTCGACTGGGAAGCCTTCTCCCGCAAAGTGGTGGAAACGCCCGAACCGCTCGGCTTGGGCCTGACTTTCCAGCCCTACAGCATCCAGATCGAGCCGCACGACTACATGGCCGAGGTGTTTGACGCCATTGCCCGCGCGGACACCATCCTGATTGACTGGGCACGCGACGTCTGGGGCTATGTGTCGCTGGGCTACTTCAAGCAAAAACTCAAAGACGGGGAGGTGGGCTCCAGCACCATGCCGCACCCGGTCAACCCCATCGACTATGAAAACGCCGAGGGCAAGCTGGGTCTGGCCAATGCGCTGCTGAAGCACTTGCGCGCAAAGCT
>CAJBVC010000134.1 GCA_903958915.1 uncultured beta proteobacterium | reverse complement strand
GATCCGGGGGTCAGACCGGCCTGGCCCGCCACCACGAGGGATCGGAAGATTTCCAGTCTGGACGTCTGCGCCAGGGCGGCCAGGGCTTTAACAACGGTTATTGATTCCATATTTCAATGATACTTGAAATATTAGATGAATCAAGGCGATTTTTGGAAGTTGACGTGCCCGCCGGCGTCTGCCGGACCTGCGCCTCTCGGTGCAAAAGGTGCTTGGGACGCCCGTAGATAAAGCGTATCAAGCTATTAGAAACGTAGCAAATTAGCGCACCAACTAGTCGATGCCATTGCCCTTGTCGATTCCCAGCTTGCGCATCTTTTCCCAGAGGTTCTTGCGGCTGATCCCTAAAGCGTCAGCGCACGTCTGAATCTGCCAGTGGCTGGCACCGAGCGCGCGAACAATAAAGTCACGCTCACACTCGAGCAAGTAGTCGCGCAATGTGCCGGCCACGTCCTGCTGGCCGGACAGTTGTGGCGCAGGACGGTCGAATAGAACGTCATGCGCAATGACGCGTCCATCGCTCATCAGGCTGGCTCGCTCCAGCGCATTTTTTAGCTCACGGATGTTGCCGGGCCACGGGTAGCTCTTGAGCGCATGCTCGGCTGCGGGGGTTAGCGTCGGAACTGATTTGCCACTGGCCAAAGCAATCTCGACCAACAGGGAGCGTGCCAACGGCAAGATGTCTTCCGTGCGTTCGCGCAGGGGCGGAATGCGCAATTCGACCACGTTGATGCGGTAATACAGGTCTTCGCGAAAGGTTCCGGCGGCCACCCGCTCCTGCAGCATCTGATGGGTCGCACACACCAGGCGAATATTCACCGGTATTGCGGTCTCGCCGCCCACCCGCACGATGCTGCGCTCCTGCAGAGCCCGCAGCAATTTGACCTGCATCGAGGACGGCATGTCGCCAATTTCGTCCAGGAAAAGCGTGCCACCATCGGCCTGTTCGAAGACACCTTTTTTGGTCCGCACCGATCCGGTAAACGCGCCCTTTTCGTAGCCGAACAGTTCGGCTTCGAGCAGGCTCTCCGTGAGCGCGCCGCAATTCACGGCAACAAAGGCAGCGGCCTTGTGGGTATGCTGATGCAGTGCACGGGCAACGCGCTCCTTGCCGACACCGGATTCACCGGTGATCAACACCGACGCTGCGCTGCCGCCGAGCCGTTGCACCATGCCTTCAATGTGCAGCATCGCAGGAGATTGCCCCAGACTACCCGAACCCGGCAGAAGCTCAGGCGCAATAAGTCCCCGAATCTTCTCCACCAGCGCATCCAGGTCAAACGGTTTGGTGATGTAGTCCTGGGCGCCGTGCTTGAGCAAGCGCACGGCGGTGTCAATGTCGCCCTGCCCGGTAATGAACAGGAAAGGCGGCAACGCCAGGTGCTCCGCCAACAGTTGCTCGAACAGAGCGTCGCCGGTGATACCAGGTAACCGAATATCACTGATGACCAACGCGTAAGACCGGTCGCGCAACGCGGCCAGCGCACTATCGCCATCGCGGTACCAGTCGTAGTCGAATCGCTCAAGACCAAAACGGTCGGCCAGCGACTCCCCCATGATTGCATCGTCTTCAATCAGGCAAATTCTCGGTGGCGCGGGAGTCATTCAGGGAATCCAGTGGTAGGGTAACAGTGAAGCGGGTCAGATTGTCGGTCGACTCGGCGCGAATCGTCCCCCTGAGCCCGGTCACGATTCTGTAGCAGATCCACAGGCCCAATCCGTGGCCATGCTCCGAAAAGCGGGTGAAGGGCTCAAACAGGGTGGTCAGTTGTTCAGGAGAAAGCGTCTTTCCGTTGTTTTCCACTACGAGCACCAGCTGGGTCAGACCTGCATTCGCACGCACAGCCACCCGGCCCCCGTGCCCGGCAGCCGCAATCGCATTGAGCATGAGGTTGATGAGTAGCTGACGCACCAGCGTGGAAGGGAGCGCCAAGGTGGGTGGCGCGTCGATGCTGAATGCAAGCTGGGTCGCTTGCTTGTTGGCCGCCGGGGCCACCAAAATGCGCACATCTTCCAGATCGGTAAGACTGAGCGCACGGCTTTTGATCTTGACCTCCACCAACAACGCGGCCACTGTTTCCCGAATCTGTGACAGTCCACGCTCCAGCAGCGAAACGGTCTTCTGGGTCACCGGATCGGGATTGCCATGGCGCTTGAGGGTACTGATCGAGTTAAGCATGCCGCCCAGGGGGTTGTTGATCTCATGCGCAATGCTGCCAGCAAGCCTGCCGACCAAGGCCAGGCGTTCACTTTCAATGACTTCTTTCTCAAACTCGGCTTTCTCGCGCAGCTTGGCAAGCATTTCGCCATAAGCCAGAAACAGCAGCCCCACTTCGTCGCGATGCGGGTACAAGGTAGGGTCCAACACCTCCAGTTCACCGCTGCCTATGCGGCTGATGCGCTCGGTCACCATCTGCATGGGCAGCATCATGCGCCGACCCCAGTAGGCCGTGATCGGCAGCAAGATAGCCAGCACCAGCAAGCTGATCCCGACCGAGCGACTCAGGATGTGCGAGAAGCGTTGCCAGAGCAAAGACCGGCTGTACGACACAATCAAACTGCCCAAACGCACCCCATCGTTGACAATCGGCAACAGCACATAGATGTGATCCTCGCCGATCGCGTCTTCGACCCAAATTCCAGGCTGCACCGACGCGAGCAGCGCCCGGTCCAACGCAGCAAAATCCGACCCCAGCGCAGCCAGCGGGGTCAGTACCGGGTGCACCTCAGGCTGCGATGAAACATACACCTTGCGCTCGCTGTCGACTGCAATCACGCTGTCAATCAAGGGTGTGCCGGGATTCGCGGTGAACGGCAACGAGACCACTTCAAATGCTTCCCACACCCCGTCGTGCAGCATCGCCGGGAACAGCGCGTGCGCGGTCGTGCGGCCGATGTCTTCGGCGTTTTGCAACAGGTCGCGGTTCAGGTCGTCCCAGGCTTGCAGCACAAACGAGGTAGAAAGGGCCAGTGCGGTAGCGACGATCAAACCACCACCCCACAACGGCAGCTTGACCCGCAGACTGAGGTCAAACAGACGCATCAATGCTCGCCAAACAACCGCATCATGTCGGCTACCCCGTCATACAGCGCGGGCGAGCCCTCAATGAAGCCGTCGAGCCGCAGGCGCGTCAGCAAGGCTCGCCCCTGGACATCATTTTTCATGTTCATCAACGCCGCCTGCATCGCAAGGAAATCTGCGCTGGCAATCGCGCCCTGGGCCACGATGGGTGGAAATCCGTAGTCCTCGGAACGCCACGCGATGCGTGTTTTTGCCGTGATGTCCGGACGCACCTTGTTGAGCACATCCCATACATAGCTGTCCACCGAGCCGCCCTGCGCCAGTCCCGCCGCCACCGCATCGATGACCTTGCGGTGCGACCAGGTGAAGAAGGTCTTTTTGAAGAACTTGGTCGGATCGGCTCCGCTGCGCTTGATCTCGTAACGGGGTACGAGATAACCGGTATTGGAGTGCGGGTCGGCGTATGCAAAGGTTGCGCCCTGCAGGTCGGTGACGTGGCGGGTTTGCGTATCGCGTGCCGGCACAATCAAATACGAACGGTACGTGGGCTTACCCTCGTTGAGCGCCACCGACATCAGGCGAACTTCCTTTTTCAGCATCACGTAAGGAGTGTCGCAGATCCAGGCGAAATCCACCTTCTGCTGTTGCAGCAGGTCCATGGTGTCACGGTAGCGGTCGCGCTGAACGAACTCGACCGGGCGCTGCAGACGTTGCTCCAGATACACGCGCCACTCGGCCAGCAACGCATGCTGGTCATGCAGAAATGCAGGGGTCATGCCGAAACGGATGGGTCGCGCATCGGTAGCCCCCACCGCCGCCATACCGAGCACTGCGAGCCAGAGCGCGACGAGCATGCGTTGGAGAGATTTCGACATCCTGTTTCCTTGTTACCAAACGGTGACATGTGACCGTTGACTCACGCTTCAGGTTACCTTTTGGTAACAGGAATTCTTTGCCCCTGCGCAATGTGCCCAAAGGGCACCTGTCAACATCAGCGAATTCTAGCGACCGGGGTGTTTCCCGGCCCACGCGTTACCGGGTGGTAACCACGCCGCGGATCACGCGCCAGCCGGCCGCCACACTCTGCAGCATCGATTGATGCTCCAGAGCATTGCCCTTTCTCCTCTCAAAACGGCATCGATTGCCACGAGTGGTCGACCCGCAATCGGCGGGAAACGGTCGAAACTTTTGGGGATGGCGCGAAATTTGCGCCATATCGCGTGATCAGGCTGAAACCAGCCGGTTGGAATCGTGTCCGACGGCGCAGTGATCACGCACTCAACCAGGAGCAGTTCATGAGACTCACACGGCGTATCTTCATCATGGCAGGCGGCATTTCTGCCGGCTCGCTCATCACCGGTTGTGCCGGTATGGCCGCAGGCCCCTTGCACAGCGCACTGATCCCACGCAAGGCCAAAGCCAGCAGTCCGGCCGCTGGCGACTGGGTGGCCAGCACCTGCCAGGGTTGTACCCAGTGGTGTGCCATCCAGATTTTTGTGCAAGGTGGTCGCGCCACACGGGTGCGCGGCAATCCGCTTTCCAAATCAAACCACGGCTATGTCTGCCC
Organism: uncultured beta proteobacterium; assembly: GCA_903958915.1. Taxonomy (GTDB): domain Bacteria; phylum Pseudomonadota; class Gammaproteobacteria; order Burkholderiales; family Burkholderiaceae_C; genus Allorhodoferax. Next base: position 1,524 of record CAJBVC010000134.1, on the reverse strand, counting down.
GCGTGGCCACATGATTCCGCAGCAGATGTACGACCCGGATCGCATCAAGGTACCGATGAAGCGGACCAACCCGCAAAAGGGCCGTGGCGTCGATCCGAAGTTTGTGCCCATCAGTTGGGATGAAGCACTCAACACGGTCGCCGACAAGATGATCGAGTTACGCAAGGCCAATGAAACCAACAAACTGGTTTACATGCGTGGACGCTATTCCTCCACCTCGACCGAACTCCTGTATGGTGCCTTGCCCAAGGTATTTGGAACGGCCAACTACTTCTCGCACAGCGCCATCTGCGCTGAAGCGGAAAAAATGGGCCCCGGGCTGACCCAAGGTTTCTTCGGGTACCGCGACTACGACCTGGAAAAGACCAATTGCCTGGTCGCCTGGGGTTGCGACCCACTGGCATCGAACCGCATGGTCCCCAACATGATGAATCGATTCCCCGACATCGTGAAACGCGGCACAGTAATAGCAGTGGACCCGCGCCTTTCCAACATTGCCGCCAAGGCGCACGAATGGCTGCCTATCAACCCTGGCACCGATGGCGCATTGGCGGGCGCAATCGCCCATGTATTGCTGACCGAGGGCTTGTGGAACCGAGAGTTTGTGGGCGACTTCAAGGACGGCAAGAACCTCTTTGTGGCCGGGCAGACGGTGGATGCTGCTGCCTTCGTGGAGAAGGAAACCTATGGCCTGGTGAAGTGGTGGAACCTGGAGCTCAAAGGCCAGACCGCTGCCTGGGGCGAAAAGGAAACCCTGATTCCCGCAGCACAAATCGTGCGAGTGGCACGTGCGATGGGCAAAGCGGCTCCCAAGGTCGTGGTCTGGATGGGACCCGGCGCGGCCATGCATCCGCGCGGCACGTACAGCGCCATGGCGGTACATGCGCTCAATGGATTGCTCGGATCAATCGACGTGGAAGGTGGCGTGTGGCAGAGCCCCAGTGGGCCTCCGTTGGGTGCTTTCCCCAAAGCTGACGCGTATGTGGACGACATTGCCAAGGCTGGCAGCAAAGGCAAGAAGCTCGATGGCCGGGGTGCGAAAGACATGCCCGCCATGATGGGTGCGAAATCTGGCAGCGGCGTGGTCACCAACAACGTAGCCAACGGCATGCTCAAGGATCCCGGTGCAGCCAAGGTGTTCATTTCATCGTGGTCGAATTTCAACTTCTCCTGCACGGGTGCGGATCGCTGGGACAAAGCCATGGCCAAGGTGCCTTTCTTTGTCCACATGGTGCCCAACGCGTCCGAGATGACGATGTTTGCCGACATCGTTTTGCCGTCGACCTTCAACTCGGCCGAGGGCTGGTCCATCGTCACCAATATGGCCAATGGCCACGCCTACGCCACCATTCAGCAAGGCGCTGTCAAGCGTCTTTGGGATGTCAAGCAGGAAGAGACCGAAGTGGTGTGGCTGCTGGCCGAAAAGCTCAAGGCCAAGGGTTTCCCCAACCTCTTTGACTACTACTCCAAGGAGTTCAAGGACCCCGAGACCGGCAAGAACCCAACAACGGCCATGGAATTCTC
>CAJBVC010000133.1 GCA_903958915.1 uncultured beta proteobacterium | reverse complement strand
GGACTCTGACCCCAATAACTGCGGGTTCAGGGCGCGGTGGGAGTGATCAGTGTTGGTGTGCCCCGGCTTATTGGGGTCAGAGTCCAAATTCCACCACCCTCCGGGTGTCCCTACCGGGTGCTTCGCATGGAAATTGGAATCTGACCCCAATAGGCCTGCATCACCTCTCAAATGACAATGTCGGGCCATCAGTACTGAACTTTCTTCTCGATGTACCGGAACTGAAAGACGGTCATGGCGATGACGACGAACATCAAAATCACTGATTGTGCCGCCGAGCCACCGAGGTCGCCGCCTTTGAAGCCGTCCTGATACACCTTGTAGACCAGAATCACCGTGTCGCGCCCGGGGCCGCCGTGGGTGGTGGCGTCGATGATGGCAAAGGTGTCGAAGAAGGCGTACACCATGTTGATCACCAGCAGGAAGAACGTGGTGGGTGACAGCAACGGAAACTGGATCGTCCAGAAACGTCGCCAGGGTCGGGCACCATCCATGGCGGCGGCTTCAATGAGTGACTTCGGGATCGACTGCATCCCCGCCAGAAAGAACAAAAAGTTGTACGAAATCTGTTTCCATACCGCCGCGGTCACGATCAGCGCCATGGCGTGGGTGGAGTTGAGCAGGTGGTTCCATTCAAAGCCAAACGAATGGGCCAGTGCGTACGACACCACACCGATAGAGGGCGAAAACATGAACACCCACAACACCCCTGCAACCGCCGGGGCCACCGCATAGGGCACGATCAGCATGGTGCGGTACCCCAGCGCGCCACGGATGATGCGGTCGGCAAACACCGCCAGCATCAGCGAGAGGGTAATGCCCAGCACCGCCACCAGAATCGAGAACACTGCGGTGGTATTGAACGACTCCAGGTAAGCAGTGTCCGCGAGCAGGGTCCTGAAGTTGTCCAGGCCCACCCAATTCACGCTCAGGCCAAAGGCATCCTGCTCCTGCAGTGACTGCAGCAGCGCCTGCCCTGCCGGCCAGAAGAAAAACACGCTGATGATGGCCAACTGCGGTGCCAGCAACAGCCACGGCAGCCAGGCGGACCTGAAAAAGACGCGTTTTTCCACAGTGAACGTGCCGGGCGCAGGGGTCTACTTCTTGTTTGCGCGTTCGAACTTCTCAAGCTGCTCGTTGCCGCGTTTCATCGCCGCTTCCAGAGCTGCCTTGGGTTCCTTTTTGCCAGACCAGATGGCCTCGGTTTCCTCGTCGATGATGGTGCGAATCTGCACGAAATTGCCCAGGCGGATGCCGCGCGACTTGTCGGTGGTCTTGCGGATCATCTGGGTTACCGCCACATCGGTGCCGGGTTTTTCCTTGTAGAAGCCCGATTTCTCGGTGAGCTGGTAGGACGCGATCGTGATGGGCAGGTAGCCGGTGCGCTTGTGGCTGGCCGACTGGATTTCGGGGCTGGAGAGGTACTTGAAGAACTCGGCCACCCCCTTGTACTCGGCGGGCTTCTTGCCGGCCATCACCCACAGGCTGGCGCCACCAATCACCGTGTTCTGCGGCGCGCCTTCTACATCGGGGTAGTAGGGCAGGGGTGCCAGGCCATATGCAAACTTGGCGCTCTTGCTGACGTCGGCATAGGATCCGGATGAACCGGTAAACATGGCGCATTCACCCGACACAAACGACGGCACCGCTACGCTGGCACGCCCCTTGTAGACAAACAGCCCCTGCTTGGACATATTGGACAGGTTGTCAAAGTGGCGCAGATGCAGCGGCGAGTTGAACGCCAGACGCGTGCTGGTGCCGCCGAACCCATTGTTCTGGGTGGCAAACAGGGTGTTGTGCCAGGTCGAGAAGCTCTCCAGATGCACCCAGCTGACCCAGCTCGAGGTGTAAGGGCACTTGTGGCCCGCGGCCTTGAGTTTGGCGGCGGCCAGGGTCACTTCAGGCCAGGTGGTCGGTGCACGGCTGGCGTCCAGTCCGGCGGCCTTGAAGGCATCCTTGTTGTAATAAAAGATGGTGGTCGAGCTGTTGAACGGGTACGACATCATTTCGCCACTGGGTGCCGTGTAATAGCCGGCCACCGCCGGTACATAGGCTTTGGGATCAAAACTGGCGCCAGCCTGCTTCATCACTTCACCCACCGGCTTGATAGCGCCCTTGGCCGCCATCATGGTGGCTGTACCCACCTCAAACACCTGCAGGATGTGCGGCGCATTGCCAGCACGGAAT
>CAJBVC010000132.1 GCA_903958915.1 uncultured beta proteobacterium | reverse complement strand
TACCTGGGCGAGGAAGGCATGCGGCGCGGCATTCGTGTCAAGATTTCGAGCTACACCCGCCACCACGTCAACATCACCATGACGCAGGCCAAGGCGGTCAGCAATTACACCAATTCCATCCTCGCCAACATGGAAGCCACCGACGACGGTTACGACGAAGCCATGCTGCTTGACGCCAATGGCTTTGTCTCTGAAGGTGCCGGCGAAAACCTGTTTGTCATCAAAAATGGTGTGGTCTACACCCCCGACCTCTCGGCAGGTGCCCTCAACGGCATTACCCGCAACACGGTCATGCATATCTGCAAGGACCTCGGGCTGGAGCTGGTGCAAAAGCGCATCACGCGTGACGAGGTTTACATCAGCGACGAAGCCTTCTTCACGGGCACCGCAGCCGAAGTGACGCCGATTCGTGAACTCGACCGCATTGAGCTTGGCTCGGGCAGTCGCGGGCCGATCACCGAAAAGATCCAGAGCGCGTTCTTTGACATCGTCAATGGCCGTAACCCGAAATACGCCCACTGGCTGGCCAAAGTCTAATAGGAACTAGTATGTCCAACGCAATGATCGAACTCAAAGCCTCTGAGCTGAACCAGCAGGGCGGCGTGTTCTGTCCGTCACCCCTGGCAAAGATGGAAACCTGGAGTACCCACCCCAAGGTTTTTCTCGATGTCGGCCGCACCGGCCAGGCCAAGTGCCCGTACTGTGGCACCGTGTACAAGCTCAAGGACGGTGAGCATTTCGAAGGGCATTGAGTCCTTGATCATCGCGCCCCAGTGGATTGGGGACGCGGTGATGACCGAGCCGCTGTTGCGGCGTTTGCATGCGCGTGGCGAGCGGCTGACCGTAGGCGCGCTGCCTTGGGTAGCGCCGGTCTACCGTGCCATGCCCCAAGTGGCTGAAGTGCTGGAATTGCCGTTCACCCATGGGGGTGTGCAATGGGCGGCGCGGCGAGCCCTTGCGCGTCAGTTGCGCGGGCGCTTTGACACCGCCTATGTCTGCCCCAATTCCCTCAAGAGTGCCTTGCTGCCGTGGTGGGCAGGTGTCCCCCTGCGGGTGGGTTACCACGGGGAGGGGCGATGGTTGCTGATCAACCGGCGTTTCGCCAACCCAAGCGACGCTGTGCGGCCGCCGATGGTGGCGTTCTATTCAGCGCTCAGTGGTGAGTCAGGACTGTCTGCGGACCGTCCGGTGTTAAGGCTAAACGAGGCAAAGGTTGCGGCAGCACTGGCCAAGCTGGGTCTGCAAGGCGGCCACTACGATGTGCTGGCACCAGGGGCCGAGTTCGGGTCTGCCAAGCGCTGGCCCGCGCCACACTTTTCCAATTTGGCTAGGTTGCTCCCACGGCCAACCGTGCTGCTCGGCTCTGCCAAAGAGTCAGAGTTGTGCGCTGGAATTGCCCATGACGCCAACGCTGACTCGTCGCTGCGATGCATCGACCTGTCGGGCCGAACAACGTTGGACCAGGCGCTGGCGGTGATCGCCGGCGCGCATGCACTGGTCAGCAACGACTCCGGCCTGATGCATGTGGCTGCCGCGTTTGGGGTGCCGCAAGTGGCGATCTTTGGATCGTCGAGCCCGTTGCACACGCCGCCCTTGAGTGACAAGGCCCAGGTGATCTGGTTGAAAACTGATCCAGCCTACCAGCCCACGTTGGATTGCTCTCCCTGCTTTGAGCGCACCTGCCCACTGGGACATACCCGTTGTCTGACCGACATTGAACCGACCAGAGTGCTACGAAGTTTATAGCTGTTCACGCATGCACCACATGGGCGAACTGCCAAATCTGTATAAAATAAATGTGTCTTTACCAACCCTAACCAGAGGACC
>CAJBVC010000131.1 GCA_903958915.1 uncultured beta proteobacterium | reverse complement strand
TGTTTGAGGCGAACGCAGAGGCCGTCTTTTAAGTCAATTGCGGGGATTAAAAGCATGATGCTTCAGAGTTGGAGGAAATGGAAAAGGCTGCGAAATGCCAAGTGCGAGCGAAAGGTTCAGGGTTTCCAGTGCAGGAAGTTGCGGTAGAGAGAGAGACCGTGGTCGGCACTTTTTTCGGGGTGAAACTGGGTAGCAAAAATATTATCGCGCGCTATTGCCGCAGAAAAGCGCTGTCCGTAGTCGGTTTCTCCCACGCTGTGGCGCGCATCAGACGGTCGGGCGTAGTAACTGTGGACAAAGTAAAAGTAACTTCCGTCCGGCACGTCGCCCCAGACGGGGTGGGGTCGGGGGTGCCCCAGGTTGCTATGCCAGACCTGGTTCCAGCCCATTTGCGGAACTTTGTAGCGACTGCCATCAGGCTGGATCTGGCCGGCCAACTCAAATTTAACGACTTCGCCGGGAATCAGACCCAGGCAGGGGGTATCCAACTCTGCGCTGTGGTCCAGCAGCATTTGCATGCCCACGCACACGCCCATCAGGGGCTTGTGCTGGGCTGCATGCATGACCGCGCCATACATGCCGCTCTCATGCAACTCACGCATGCAGTCGCGCATTCCGCCCTGGCCCGGCAAAACTACGCGCTCGGCGGCCATAACCTCCTGCGGGGTGCGCGCCCAAACAACTTCCACGCCCGTATCTGCGGCTACATGCATGACCGCCTGCGTGACCGAGCGCAGATTGCCCATGCCGTAATCCACCACAGCAACTGTTTTCTTCATGCTATATTTTTGGTAGCTGCTTGCGCAGCATCGACGCGGGCTGTAGCCCAATTTTACTCATAAGACTAGAGCGAACCCTTGGTTGACGGGATCATACCCGCAGCCCGCGGGTCTCGTTCCAGTGCAGAGCGCAACGCGCGGGCAAAAGCCTTGAATACGGTCTCAGCCTGGTGGTGTGCGTTTTCACCCTTCAGGTTGTCGATGTGCAGCGTGACAAACGCGTGATTCACGAAACCCTGGAAGAACTCGTGCGCCAGTTGACTATCAAAGGTGCCGATCATGCCGCTCTTGAAAGGCACGTCCATCACCAGCCCGGGGCGGCCCGAGAAATCGACCACCACCCGAGACAAGGCTTCGTCCAGTGGCACGTAGGCGTGGCCATAGCGGCGAATACCCTTCTTGTCGCCCACGGCTTGGTGAAAGGCCTGACCCAGCGTGATGCCCACGTCTTCGACCGTATGGTGACCGTCAATGTGCAAATCACCATCGGACTCAATGTCCAGATCAATCATGCCGTGGCGTGCAATCTGGTCGAGCATATGGTCAAAAAAACCAATTCCGGTCGACAAGCGCGCCTGACCCGTGCCGTCCAGATTGATCTTCACGCGGACACGCGTCTCGGCCGTGTTGCGGGTAACCTCGGCAACGCGGTCCGGGTTGGGGTTGGGAGGCAGTTCCATCAGCGAGCGATTGGTCATAGTGCCTCCTGCCGAGCCGCCTCAAAGGAGGCACCGGCCCCCTGGGGGGGCAGTGAACGCAGGTGAACGTGGGGGCTCATAATATCTCCTGAAGTGCGGCCAGCAGCAGCGAGTTTTCGTCAGCGGTGCCAACGGTCAGACGCAAACATTGGGCCAGCAATGGGTGCATTTTAGAAACGTTCTTGACCAGAACCCCGCGTGCCTTGAGGGCATCGAATGTTTTTTGAGCATCCGGCACGCGTACCAGCACCATATTGGCATCGCTGTCCCAGACTTTTACACCCGTCATCGCTTGCAACGCTTCCAAAAGCATAGCACGCTGTGCACGTATTTCGAGGGCTTGCGCTGCAAACACCTCTTGATGTTCCAGCGCAAACAGCGCGCATTCGTAATTCAGCACGCTGATGTTGTACGGCGGGCGCACCTTGTCGACTTCGGCAATCAGCGCTTTGGGGCCCATCATGTAACC
>CAJBVC010000130.1 GCA_903958915.1 uncultured beta proteobacterium | reverse complement strand
GGAGGGGGTTGGGAATCCGCCCTTTGCAAACGGCGCGTCTGGCAGTGGCAAGGTGGCATAGCCCTGTCGTTGCAACACCTCAAAGTCCACCGCAGAGCCAAACGCCAGACGGCACAGGGACTCGTCACTTTCAGCAAAACAGGCCTCCGTCATGCCCAAACGCTGCGCCAGCTCCCGAAAAATTTGCGTGTTGGGTTTCGCTTCCCCGAGTGGTGCAATCGCTGGCCGGTTGAGCAGAACGTCGGTATGCCCATAGCTCAGGTGCACATCCCAGTGTTCCAGTTGGGTGGTGGCGGGCAGGATGTAGTCGGCGTAATCGGCAGTATCGGTTTGAAAGTGCTCCAGCACCACGGTGAACAAGTCTTCCCGCGCAAAGCCGGCGACCACCTTGCTCGATTCGGGTGCCACCGCTACCGGGTTGCTGTTGTAGACCACCAGCGCCTCGATAACAGGACCAAACGCGACGGATGCTGGCCGCAACAAATCGTCGCCAATGGTGGACATATTGATCGTGCGCGGTGTGCGTCCGACCAGAAGGTCGGGTCGCTCCAGAGCGGCGCGGTCCACCGGGAAGGCGCCTGAGCTGGACAGCAGCACGCCACCGGCCGCATGGCGCCACGCACCGGTCAACGCGGGCAGACAAGCAATGGCGCGCACTGCGTTGCCGCCCCCCTTGACCCGCTGCAACCCGTAATTCATGCGAATCGCTGCGGGCTCGCCGCGCAGAAAGGCGCCACCGTAATCCTGCGCCAAGGCTGTGATCTGGGCCGGTTCAATGCCACAAATCGCTGCGGCGCGCTGCGGCGTCCACTGCAGGGCGTGGTCACGCAAAGCGTCCCAGCCCAGGGTGTACTGCGCCAGGTAGTCGTGGTCCAGCCAGTCGTTGCGGATCAGTTCGTGCATCAGCGCCAGCGCCAGCGCGGCATCGGTTCCAGGCAGCAAGGCAATATGTTCATGGCATTTGTCGGCGGTTTCCGTGCGGCGCGGGTCGATGCAGATCAGCTTGGCACCGCTGCGCTTGGCCAGTTGCGCATAACGCCAGAAGTGCAGATTGCTGCCAATCGAATTGCTGCCCCAGATCAGAATGAGCTTGGCATGGGCAAACTGCTCGACCCGCATGCCCACCTTGCCGCCCAGGGTGTGCGTCAACCCGGTACCGCCAGCAGTGGCGCAAATGGTGCGGTCCAGCAAGGATGCGCCCAGACCGTGAAAGAACCGACCGGCCATGCTTTCTCCCTGCACCAGCCCCATCGTGCCTGCATAGCTGTAGGGCACGATGGCTTGTGCTTCATCGTTGCCACGGCCCGCAATGGAGCTTAGCCTTGCTGCGATGTCGGAGAGCGCCGCGTCCCAGGAGACGCGTTCAAACTGACCTGAACCTTTAGCGCCAGTGCGTTTCAGGGGGAACAGAATCCGCTCGGGGTGGTAGGTGCGCTCGGTGTAGCGCGACACCTTGGTGCACAGCGCGCCGTCGGTATGCGGGTGGGCCGGATTGCCCTGCACCTTGATGGCAGTGCCGTTGTGCACCGTGGTCACCAGCGAGCAGGTATCGGGACAATCGTGCGGGCAAGCGCCCAGCACAGTATGAGCGGGGGAAGAGGCATTCATGGCT
>CAJBVC010000129.1 GCA_903958915.1 uncultured beta proteobacterium | reverse complement strand
GTTGGAGAGTCTTTGCGCCGGTTGACCAACGAACTCTCAAACACCCCGGATGGCGCGGCTGCGAAGCTTCTGGAATGGGCTTCGGTAAGCGAATTGCGAGCAACCTCGCTGCGCATTTTTGACCGCTCTTTCGCTGTGACCTACTGGCTGCAGGCGGTGGCGATTGGCATCGGCCTGTTTGGCATTGCTGCCTCGTTTAGTGCCCAGGTTCTGGCGCGCCGCAAGGAGTTCGGTCTGCTGGTGCACTTGGGACTGACCCGCCGCCAGGTACTGCACATTGTCTCGCTGGAAGGTGCCGCCTGGACCAGTCTGGGGGCACTGGCGGGTACCGCACTGGGCTTGGCAGTGGCACTGGTGCTGGTACGAGTCGTCAACCCGCAAAGCTTTCACTGGACGATGGATCTGGTGATTCCTGTGGCGCGTCTGGCGGCCCTGGCGGGAGCTGTCATTCTGGCTGGCACACTCACCGCATGGCTGGCGGGCCGCGCCGCCGCCGGACAGGATGCCGTGTTGGCAGTCAAGGAGGACTGGTAGCCCCATCGGTCACACGATAATGCTGCCTTGCGCAAACGCGATGAAAGACATGAAGGATCTTGCATGAGACTATTGCAAAAGTTGACGCTGCCCCTGATGGTGGTGGCCTCGACCGTGGCGTTCGCGCAAAGTAACGCCGCGGTGACCAAACGCGCCACCGAGTTGCGCGACGGCCCTGCGTCGTCTGCGCGCGTACTTGCCAACTTGCCGGCAGATACTGCACTGACGCGTTTGCCCAGCCGCCAGAGTGCCTGGGTGGAAGTACGTGCACCCAACGGCGACACCGGTTGGGTGCACATGTTTGATGTTGGCGCACCCAACGCATCCACGGCGCCTTCCAACGCGGCAACGGGTGCGTTGCGCGGCTTGACCAACTTTTTCACCCGAGGCAACCAGGTGGGCAAGACCACGACTGTCACGGCCACCACAGGAATTCGCGGCCTCGGTGCTGAAGATATTGCGCAGGCGCAGCCCAATCTGGCAGCCTTGACCCTGGCAGAAAGTTACCGTCAGAACGCAGCCCAGGCACAGCGCTTTGCTGCCAATGCGAGCCTGACGGCGCGCCAGGTGCAGCCGTTGCCGCTCCCGATTCCCCCACAACCGCGTTCGCAAGACGACCCTAACCTGAGGTAGGCCTCCATGACTCGGAACACTCATTTCACGCCTGCGACGATTGCTGCATTGCACCGTGGCAGCTGCGCTTTGCTCTTGGTGGCCATGGCCACCCTGGCCAGTTCGCCTGTGCAGGCGCAGGACGCGGCCAAGGCTTTGGGTGGCTTGTTTGAAAACCTGGTGCGCTCCAACCAGGGCTCGACAGCCAACACAGCCACCAATGCGCTGGGCAGTCTGTTTGGTGTGGCTAAACCTAACCAGGCGGCCAACCCGGCCGACCTGGTCAGCTTGTTGTCGCAGTCGATGGAGGAGATTGACGAAGCCAAGGAAATCGAGATTGGCCGGCAGCTGGCTGCCGTTCTGCTTGGCGCCAAACCCCTGCACCCCAACACGGCATTGCAACGCTATATCAACCAGCTTGGCCGCTGGATCAGCCTGCAATCGAGTCGACCCCAACTTCCGTGGACATTTGGTGTGCTGGATGATCCGGGTTACAACGCCTTTGCCACCCCTGGGGGTTACATATTTGTCACCAAGGGCCTGGTGGACCACGTTGCCGACGAGGCGGAGTTGGCCGGCATTCTGGCCCATGAAATCACCCACGTGATCAGCAAGCACCATTTGCAGGCCATCCGTAAGTCTGCGCGTTCGGGGCTGCTGACACAGATCGCGGCGTCCCAATTGCGCAATGACCTGGCGGGCGGACTTTCGGCGCAACTGCTCAGCATGGGGCGCGAACTGTATGCACGCGGACTGGACCAGGAAGATGAACTGGAAGCCGATCGCAATGGTGTGGCCCTGGCAACGCGAGCGGGGTTCGATCCCTACGGTTTGGTCGCGGTGCTGCAGCAATTGCGCACGGAGGCGCCGGACAACCCCTTGTTCACACTGTCATTCAGCACCCACCCCAGTACCCAGTTGCGCCTGGACCAGGTGGAGCTGGCGATGGGCCAAAGGCTTGACGAGTTCGCCAGCAGGCAGCCGGCGGTGTCCATTGCCCAACGCCTCAGCGGCCCGGCCGTGCGTTAGTCACGCCCAATTGAAAAGCCCGCCAGAGGCGGGCTTTTCTCAGGCGATGAACGCCTTATTTCATGGCCAGAATCCAGGCCACCAGCTTCTTGGAATCCGCTTCGTTGACCTGAACGTTGGCGGGCATTGGCACCGGGCCCCAGACGCCCGCGCCACCCTTGATGACTTTGGCGGACAACGTTGCAGCGGCCTTGGCATCACCCGCATACTTCTTGGCCACATCCTTGTAGGAAGGACCGACAACTTTCTTGTCTACCGCGTGGCACGCCATACAGTTCTTTGCGGTTGCCAAGGCCTGGTCTGCGAACGCTGGTGCTGTAGCGGCCAAAGTAGCGGCTACTGTTGCTGCAGCCCAAATGGTACGTTTCATTCTTTTCCTCTTGTATTGGTAGGTGTTAGCGCGGACTGGGTACGACCCTTCAACGGGGTTCCAGCACCAACGGTTGACCGGTCCGCGCCAGCAGAATACCAGATTGCGGGCTTACCGATTGGATACGGCGCAAAGCCCATAAGCCGCACTCCAGGCAGTAGCGCAAAACCATGGCAATAATGCCAAAATGCACCACCCCGCTGCCACGCCATGTTGAACGCCCTGTCACCGCCCGCAACCAGGCGCGCTGCGCTCTATGCCGCTCTGATCACCTGCTTGGGCCACAGCCCCTTGGCCCGTGCACTCGCACGCAAAACACTGGAGTTTCCGCGCGACCATGGTGCCCATCCCGACTTTCGGATTGAATGGTGGTATCTCACGGGTTGCCTCAATACCGCAGCAGGCGCGGCATCGCACGGATTCCAGGTGACATTTTTTCGCAGCCGGGTGCCGTCGACCCAGCATCTTCGCTCGCAGCTGGCGGCCAAACAACTGGTGTTTGCACATGCAGCCGTCACCGATGTGCGCAGCGGAAAACTCTGGCATGACCAGCGCATCGCGCGCTCCTCGGGTCTGCCTCCCGGCGCCAATGCGGTGGACGTCGCGGCTACCGGTACTCAAACCACTTCCGTCGTGCTAAAGGACTGGTCACTGCAGCGCCAGGGCGATCGGCTGCAAGCAAGGGCTTCTGCAGAAAATTTTGACTTGCACCTTGATCTGCAGGCGACCCAGCAATTGCTGCTGCAGGGCGATCAGGGGCTGTCGCGCAAAGGGCCGCAACCGGACCAGGCAAGTTATTACTACAGCCAGCCGCAGCTTCAGGTTGCGGGGTCGGTGGGTGTGAAAGGTGTTCAGCACACGATCCTGACCGGGAGCTCCGCCTGGTTGGACCATGAGTGGAGTCAACAGATGCTGCATCCCAGCGCAGTCGGCTGGGACTGGATCGGTATCAACCTGCTGGACGGCGGCGCACTCACGGCATTTCGGCTGCGCACGCAGGATGGGGCTGCCCTGTGGAGCGGTGGTTCGTACCGTGGGCAGGGGGCTTCGCGGTCGTTCAACCCGGGAGAAGTCGCCTTTACCGCCGGACGTACATGGCAAAGCCCGCTCAGTCGGGCGATGTATCCAGTCGAGTGGACGGTACAGACACCAATCGGTCGGTTTACCGTGCGAGCGGTGATTGACCCGCAGGAGCTTGATAGTTCCAGCTCCACAGGCGCGATTTATTGGGAGGGCCTGAGCGAGCTGTGGGACCACGATGCCAGATTGGTGGGACGCGGCTATCTGGAAATGACCGGCTATGCTGCCCCCTTGCGCCTCAACATGGATGCACCGTGAGCACAGAGAAACCCGTACCCCAAAATCCAAAATCCCTTTCCGGGTTACTGCCATTTCTGCGACCGTACCGCGTTCGGATTGGCCTGGCACTGGCCTTCCTGGTGCTGGCAGCTGCGGCAACCCTGGCGTTTCCGATTGCATTGCGAAGTCTGATCGACGGCGGGCTATCGCCGGGCGATCCGGGGGCCCAAATGATGGCATTGCGCGAACATTTTGTGGCACTGTTCGCGGTAGCAGTCGCGTTGGGAATGTTCTCGGCAGCGCGCTTTTATATGGTCAGCTGGATTGGCGAGCGGGTCACCGCCGATTTGCGTAACGCGGTGTATGGCCATGTGCTGGAACAAAGTCCCGAATTTTTCGAAACAACGCAGACCGGCGAAGTGCTTTCCCGACTGACCGCCGACACCACGCTGGTGCAGACGGTGGTGGGGTCGTCACTGAGCATGGGATTGCGCAACCTGGTGATGGGCTTGGGTGCGCTGGGCATGCTGGTCTGGACCAACCCCTATGTGATGCTGCAGGTGCTGGTGGTGCTGACGCTGGTGGTGATTCCAAGCCTTTGGTTTGGGCGCCGAGTGCGCAAGCTATCGCGCGCCAGCCAGGACCGCATCGCGGATTCGAGTTCAATAGCCGCCGAAGTGCTGAATGCAATTCCAGTGGTGCAGAGCTACACGGCCGAGGAACGTGAGTCGCACCGCTTCAGCACCTCGACCAGCGCCGCCTTTGACACTGCAGTACGGCGTACCAAAGCACGCGCGGCGCTGGTGGCTTTCATCATTATTGCCACCTCCGGTGCGTTGCTTTGGGGACTCTTTCAGGGAACGCAGGCAGTCATGGCGGGACGCGTCAGTGCTGGCCATCTGGGACAGACGGTGGTGTACGTGATCATTCTGGCCAGTGCGTTCGCAATTCTGGGTGAAGTCTATGGCGATCTGTTGCGCGCTGCGGGTGCCACGGAACGACTGATGGAGTTGCTGGGCACACAATCACCGATAACTTCACCGGCGAATCCGGCTCTAGCGCCCGCCCCGCAAGCGGGAAGCGCTATCAACTTTGCAGCAGTTACATTCCACTACCCTTCGCGGCCGAAAACCGCCGCCCTCGCCGATTTCACACTGGAAGTGCACCCCGGTCAGACGGTTGCGTTGGTGGGTCCCAGCGGCGCGGGCAAGAGTACCGTCTTCCAGTTGTTGCTGCGCTTCTACGACCCACAGACGGGCGTCATCGCGCTTGACGGCATTGGCACCAGAGATTTGTCACTGAAATCGTTGCGCCAGCGCATCGGGATCGTGCCGCAGGATGCGGTGATTTTTTCCAGCAGCGCCATGGAAAATATTCGCTATGGAAAGCCCGAAGCCAGCGATGCCGATGTGGTGGCTGCCGCCCGGGCCGCGTACGCCCACGATTTTCTCGAGGCACTACCCCAAGGTTACGACACGTTCCTGGGAGAGCGCGGTGTACGTCTGTCTGGTGGGCAACGACAGCGCATCGCCATTGCCCGCGCCATGTTGAAGAACCCACCGCTGCTCCTGCTGGATGAGGCCACGAGCGCACTCGACGCCGAAAGTGAGCGCATGGTGCAGGCTGCGCTCGAATCCGCCATGCGGGGCCGGACCACCCTGGTAATCGCACACCGGCTCGCGACCGTTCAGAAAGCAGACCGCATCGTTGTGATGGACCATGGAAGACTGGTGGAAGCCGGGACACACACCGAACTGGTGCAACGTGGCGGCATTTATGCCGGGCTTGCCGCGCTGCAGTTCAATGCCTGACCGGGGCCGATTATCGCTATTGAAAATATTCGTCGGCACTCTTAGAATAAACTTTAGACATTCTAGGAGTACGTCATGGAAGTTTCTTCAGCCAGCAAGCCGCCGGTCCAGCAGGCGCCTCCTCCCAAGCGCGTCGAGCCGCCCTCGGAGCAACAGCAGCCCAAAGCAGCACAAAAAGCGCCTGAACCGCCGAAGCAGGAAGAGCCCAAGCCGCGTCCCGTGGTGAATACGCAAGGCCAGACCATTGGAACGCGCCTGAACGTTCAGGCCTGAGGCGCTGACAACCATAGGCTAGCTTCCATGGTTGCGATTACCGCCACCAACAGCACCACACTCTCGGCGCAGGTCTTGCTCAACAAGGCGCGCCTGGATCAGGCGCAGCGTGCGGCCGACCAGGCGGAGAACAACGCCAAACAGTTGCGTGCATTAGCCGATCAGGCCGCATTCGAAGCGCAACAGAGCCACCAAAATGTTCGGAAAATTGCAAACGCCAACCGCCAGGCGGTGGCGACCTACGGTTCGCCGGCGGAACCTTCGACAGCAGAGACGCCGGAGAAGTTGCAAAATTTCATTGAAAACATGTACCAGGCCACATCGGAACAGCGAGCAGCCAGTGGCAATGCCCTCAAACTCGATCCCAATGCAGCACCCGTGGTGAACGTGCAAGGGCAGTCCACCGGGCGCATCCTGAATTTAAGTACCTGATTGCACGTCCGATTGATCCGCGTCGTTGTTGTCTCGCCTTGTCTTGCTACAGCAATGCCTGCGGCTCGACGCCAGGACACGAATCGCTTGGAAATGGAATTGCACCTATTGCAAGGTGTCCTTGAGGGACTCTGGCAGCATCAGCGGTAGCACTTCAATGCCCTCGTCCAGCAAGGCCCGGGTTTCGTTCAGTGAGGCAGTTCCACGAATCGGATGCGCCTCCACTTCCTGGTAATGCATTTTGCGTGCCTCCTCGGCAAACCTGTCGCCAACATCCGTTGTATGTGCGACCACTTCACGTGCTACCGACAGCCAAGCCGTCATCAGTGCTTCACGCTGGGTTGAAGTGTTTGTCACGGCAATCAGATCCGATGGCACCTCGTCCGCCCTCCCAGGGTTTGATGGAGGTGGTTGCGGGTCTGCGCGTGGGGTCAACAGATTCAGGCGCGGGGCACTGAGCAGTTTGACAACATCGGGGTTGCCGCACAGTGGGCATTGGACCAATGAACCGGCACTCTGGGACACAAAATCATCCTCTGATGCGAACCACCCTTCAAACACATGTCCGTGGGCACATCGAAGATCCAGCACTTTCATGCGCGCATCACTCCCTTGCCAGGAAAGAAGCGGCTTGCCAATCTAGTTTCCATTGACCGGCAAGCACGTTTTGTAACCACAGTGCGCCGGTCAAAGTTTTCCCATCTGTCACAAGCCCGCTTTGACACCATTGCAGCAGTTCTGTCGGAGTGGCATTGAAGACTTCCAGAAATTCTCCGCTGTCAAGCGCCCGCTCCCCGGGCACCAGACCACGCGCGAACCAGACATCGATGACTTCTGTCGAATAGGCGATCAGCGGATGAATAACTCCCGCGTGTGCCCACTCCGAGGCTTGGTAGCCGGTTTCTTCACGAAGTTCCCGAACAGCGCATTGCCAGCGCGACTCCCCGCGATCGAGCTTGCCCGCAGGGAACTCCACCATTACCTGCCCCACGGCGTAACGAAACTGTCGCTCCATCACAATCTGCCACTGAGACGCCGCATCCTGCCACAGGGGGATGACCATCACCGCGCCGGGGTGGACCACATATTCTCGTACCGCGGGTGTCCCGTCAGGTAGCCTCACCGTATCGCGAAAAGCATGCAGCAGATGACCCTGAAACAGTTCTTCACTCGAAAGTTGAACTTCCGCCAGAAGCGGCTCTGACATAGAGCGCTCGTCCGTTCAGGTTCCCAGCATCTGGCGGATGGCGTTGCCGCACAGCGCCATCAGGCCGCCGGGAAGAACACCGAGGATCAGGACAAGTGCGCCATTGGCACAGAGTACAACACGCACGTCCAGCGGAGCTACCACACCGCTGGCGGTGATAGGCTCGTCGAAATACATCACTTTGATGAGGCGCAAGTAGTAGAAGGCTCCAATCAACGACATGGCCACTGCGAACACTGCCAAACCGAGGTAAAAACTGTCACCTGAAGCGACCAGCGACTGCAGCACCGCCAGTTTGGCGTAAAAGCCGACCATGGGCGGAATACCGGCCAATGACAGCAGGCAGACCGCCATCACTCCGGCGTACAGCGGGCTGCGCGAATTGAGACCCGCGAAGTCGGCGATTTCCTCGCTCTCAAATCCTTCACGCGACAAAATCATAATGACACCGAAACTGGCAAGCGTCGTAAGCACATAGGTGATGATGTAAAACATTGCCGAGCTGTAGGCATTGGCACCGAACAAGGTGTTGCCACTGATCACACCAGCCGAGATACCCAATAGGACAAAACCAATTTGCGAAATGGTAGAAAACGCCAGCATGCGTTTCACGTTGGTTTGCGCTATCGCCGCCAGGTTGCCCACAAACAGGGAACCGACCGCCAGCACTATCAGCATCTGTTGCCAGTCAAATGCCAGCGGCAACATGCCTTCCACCAGAAGTCTCATCGTGACCGCAAAGGCAGCCAATTTCGGCGCGCCACCCACCATCAAAGTCACGGAGGTTGGAGCTCCCTGGTAGACATCGGGAACCCACATATGAAACGGCACAGCACCCAACTTGAATGCCAGTCCGGCCACGATAAACACCAAGCCAAACACCAGAACCTGATGCTTGAACTGACCCGTAGCAATGGCCTTGAAAACGGCATTGACGTCCAAAGAGCCGGTCGCACCATACATCATGGACATGCCGTACAACAGGAAACCCGATGCCATGGCGCCGAGCACGAAGTACTTCATGGCAGCTTCCGTCGACACAGCGTGGTCACGGCGCAAGGCCACCAACGCGTAGCTCGACAACGTCAGCAGCTCCAGACCCATATAGATCACCAGGAAATTGTTTCCTGAGATCATCACAAACATGCCCAACAAGGCAAAAATGCTGAGGGTGAAGAATTCCCCGCCATGAAGCATGCCGCGTGGTGCGCCATAGGGCCGCCCGTACACCAGCGTAACCATCACTGCAATCGTGGCAAAGCACTTCAGCCAGTTGCCCATGGCGTCGCTGACGACCATGTTCCCAAAACCATATGTCGTTTGACCCCCGAGCGCAAGATCAGCTTGCATCCATGCCACTACCGCCAAGGTGAGCATGGTGAGCGCATAAGTAACGCTGCGCATGGGTGTCTTGACCCCGAGGTCGACCATGGCAATGACACAAGCCATCACCAGCAGTACTGCTTCCGGATAAGCCGTGATCCAACTGAGTTTGTCAATCATCGTTCGTCTCTCAATTCAGTGTGATCAATTCAATTTGGATATTGCAACGTGCTTGAGCAGCTGCGCTACCGAAACGTCCATCACATCCGTAAACGGTTTGGGATAGATGCCCATGTACAGGACAGCGATGGCAAGCAAGGCCATCACCAGAAACTCACGCGCGTTGATGTCGGTCAGCGCCTTGACCTTGTCGTTCCCTGGAGCACCCAGGTAGACACGCTTGAACATCCACAACGTGTATGCCGCACCAAAAATCAATGCGCTCGCTGCGGCAAAGCCAATCCAGAAATTGAACTTCACAGCACCCAAAATGACCATCCATTCACCCACGAAGCCTGCCGTACCTGGAAGTCCGCAATTGGCCATTGCAAAAAACAGTGCAAAGGCCGTGAATTTCGGCATGGTGTTCACAACACCCCCATAACTTGCAATCTCGCGAGAATGGACACGATCGTACAGAACACCAATGGACAGGAACATGGCGGCCGACACAAATCCGTGCGAGATCATCTGCACGATACCGCCTGAGACGCCCAGCGAACTGAAGATAAAGAAGCCCAGTGTCACAAACCCCATGTGAGCCACCGATGAATACGCAACCAGCTTCTTCATGTCCTGCTGCACCATGGCAACAAGCCCGACATAGACCACAGCGATCAGTGACAAAGCAATCATGAAGCCAGCCCATTCATGGGCAGCGTCCGGTGCGATCGGTAGCGAAAAACGCAGGAAACCATAGGCACCGAGTTTGAGCATGATGGCCGCCAGCACTGCCGAACCGCCAGTCGGGGCTTCCACGTGCACATCGGGCAGCCAGGTATGGACCGGCCACATGGGTACTTTCACTGCAAACGCCGCAAAAAATGCGAAGAACAGCAACGTCTGTGCGGAACCACTGAGGGGCAATGTGTGCCAGGTGGCCAGATCAAAACTGCCTCCGGACTTGGTGTAGAGGTAGATCAACGCAACCAGCATCAGCAAGGATCCCAGCAACGTATAAAGGAAAAACTTGAACGCCGCGTAAATCTTGTTGGGACCACCCCAGATACCGATGATGAGGTACATGGGTATAAGGGTCGCTTCAAAAAACACGTAAAACAGCAGTCCATCGAGCGCACAAAACACGCCGATCATGAGCCCACTCAATATCAGGAACGCCGCCATGTACTGATTGACATTGCGCTTGATGACTTCCCAGCCAGCAATGATGACAACCACATTAATAAACGCGGTCAAAAGCACGAACCAGACGGAGATGCCGTCGACACCAAGGTGGTAGTTGACGTTAAAACGTTCGATCCACGACGACTTTTCAACAAACTGCATTGCGGCTGTCGATACGTCAAAGCGCAAGTACAGCGGCAAAGTGACAACGAAACTGGCAATCGCACCGACCAAGGCAACCCAGCGCACCGCATCAGCATGCTCGTCACTGCCCCACGCCAACAGCACAACCCCAAACGCGATGGGCATCCAGATCGCAAGGCTCAACCATTCCATTTTCTTATTCTCCTACTTGAGCCATACAAAGTACGTCATGAGCACAAGGACGCCCATGATCATGGCAAACGCGTAGTGGTACAGGTAGCCAGACTGCACCTTGCGCACCACACTTGAAATCACCCCCACGACCTTCCACGATCCATTGACCAGCAGCCCGTCAATGATGGTCTGATCGCCACCCTTCCATAGCCCGGTGCCCAACGCACGTGCGCCTCGGGCAAGGACGTTCTCGTTGAACCAGTCAAGGTAGTACTTGTTCTCAAGCACCGTAAACACTGGCATGAATTTCTGCTTGATGGCGGTGGGCAGCGCAGGATTGACCATGTACATGTAATAGGCACATGCCACGCCCGCAATCGCCAACCACAATGGAGCCGTTGTCACCGAATGAAGTGCCATCGCCATCGGACCATGGAATGCATGTCCCAGTTCTTGCATCACCGGGTGTTTCGCGGCATCCACAAAGATCGCACCCTTGAAAAAGTCGCCAAACAGCATCGGGCCGATCGTCATTCCGCCAATG
Organism: uncultured beta proteobacterium; assembly: GCA_903958915.1. Taxonomy (GTDB): domain Bacteria; phylum Pseudomonadota; class Gammaproteobacteria; order Burkholderiales; family Burkholderiaceae_C; genus Allorhodoferax. Next base: position 10,973 of record CAJBVC010000129.1, on the reverse strand, counting down.
ACCACCGACGGAATCGCCAGCAGTATCAGCGGGACCGTGACAACCCATGGCGACTCATGGGGCTTATTATCGTGTCCATGTCCATGGTGGTCCCCGTGCCCATGGTGCGCATCAGGGTTTTGGTCGTATCGCTCTTTGCCATGAAAGACCAGGAAGTAAAGGCGGAATGAATAGAAAGCTGTAACAAAAACGCCCGCCAACACTGCGAAATGGGCAAAACCTGCGCCGGGCAGATGACTCTCTGCCACCGCTTCAATAATGCTGTCTTTCGAATAAAAGCCTGCAAAGAATGGCGTGCCGATCAAAGCCAAGGATCCCAAAAGCGATGTGATCCAGGTGATGGGCATGTACTTGCGCACGTTACCCATCCAGCGAATATCCTGGTTGTGGTGCAAGCCCATGATCACCGAACCGGCAGCGAGGAACAGAAGCGCCTTGAAGAACGCATGGGTCATCAGGTGGAACACTGCCACGGAATAGGCAGAGGCACCCAAAGCGACCGTCATGTATCCCAACTGCGATAAGGTCGAATATGCAACGATACGTTTGATGTCGTTCTGGATAATGCCCAGAAAACCCATGAACAAGGCAGTGATAGAACCAATCACCATCACAAAACTCAGGGCGGCATCACTCAGCTCAAACAAAGGTGACATCCGCGCCACCATGAATATGCCGGCTGTGACCATCGTGGCGGCATGGATCAACGCAGAAATAGGTGTGGGACCTTCCATTGAGTCTGGCAACCAGACATGCAAAGGAAACTGGGCCGACTTTCCCATTGCCCCTATAAAGAGGCAAATGCAAATCACAGTCACCAACATCCACTCGGTGCCCGGAAAAGTCAACGCCGCAAGCTGATCAGACTTCGCGAATGCTTCAGCGTAGTTGAGGGTACCGGCATAGGCCGCGATCAAGCCGATTCCCAGGATAAAACCAAAGTCACCTACCCGATTAACCAGAAAAGCCTTCATGTTGGCGAAAATGGCTGTTGGCTTGTTGAACCAGAAACCAATCAACAGGTAGGACACCAAGCCGACCGCCTCCCAACCAAAAAACAACTGCAACATGTTGTTGCTCATAACCAGCATCAACATCGAGAAAGTGAACAAGGAGATGTAGGAGAAGAATCGGTTGTAGCCGTCATCTTCCGACATATACCCCACGGTATAGAGGTGCACCATCAACGAGACGAAGGTGACTACGCACATCATCATGGCAGTCAGGCCATCCACCAAAAATCCGATCTCCATCTTCAAATCGCCAACGACCATCCAGGTGTACAGCGTTTCATTGAAGCGCGCGCCATCCACCACCACCGACTGCAGCGTCATCGCTGAAAGCACAAAAGCGACCAGTACGCCCAGTATGGTCAAGGAATGGCTCGCCACGCGACCAATGCGATTGCCGCCAAACTTGGTTCCAAAGACACCTGCCAGCACGGAGCCGACCAGGGGCGCCATTGGCACCATCAACAATGTAGAAGCAGAAAGGGTTTGACTCATTTTTATTAACCCTTGAGCGAATTGAGCTCGTCCACATTAATGCTGGACTTGTTGCGAAACAGCAGAACGAGGATAGCCAGGCCAATCGCCGACTCTGCAGCCGCGACGGTGAGGATGAAAAACACAAAAATCTGGCCATGCATGTCATGCAGGTAGTACGAGAACGCTACAAAGTTCGTATTCACGGCAAGCAGCATCAACTCAATTGCCATCAGCAACACAATCAGGTTACGCCGATTGAGAAAAATCCCCACTACCGACAGCGCGAACAACATGGCCCCCAGAGATAAGAAATGTCCAAGCGTCAAAGTCATGCCTTTGTCTCCCCATTTGGCGCGGTTGCAACCGGCTCCATTGCCGGTTTTGTGGGCGCCATTTTCAGCACCGTCATCCGATCTCTCGCCTTGATCTTCACCTGACTGCTTGGCTGCACGTACTTGGTGTTCTTGCGGGCGCGCAAAGTCAGCGCGATAGCAGCAATCATCCCCACCAGCAGGATCGCGGTCGCGACTTCGAGAGGATACAAATACTGCGTGTACATCAACATGCCGATTTCTTTGGTGTTGGACGTCTGCACCGCTCCCACAGCGCTGACAGCCTTGCCACTCAAATCTTCCGATATCCGGAAGCCACCCATCAACACCGCCGACATTTCCAGCGCGATCACCACACCGACCAAAGCAGCCAGGGGAAAGTGATTCCAGAACCCTTCACGTAGCCCCTCCAGATTCACGTCGATCATCATGACGACGAAAAGGAAAAGCACCATCACTGCGCCAACGTAGACCAGTACCAGCGCAATGGAAAGGAACTCGGCCTTCAATAGCATCCACAACATCGACGCCTGCACGAAGGCAAGCACCAGAAAAAGTACCGCGTGGACGGGGTTGCGCGCCGTAATAACACGAAATGCCGATACCAGCAAAATCGCAGAGAACAGGTAGAAAAGACCGGTCGTGACACTCATGATGCTTCTTCTTAATTACGCCAGATCAACGGTATTTGGCGTCAGCCGCCTTGTTGGCCGCAATGACGGACTCATAACGGTCCCCCACGGCAAGCAGCATTTCCTTGGTGAAATACAGGTCGTTGCGTGCTTCACCGTGGTACTCGAGAATGTGTGTTTCCACGATGGAGTCGACGGGACAACTCTCCTCACAGAAACCGCAGAAAATACACTTGTTCAGGTCGATGTCATAACGCGTAGTGCGCCTTGACCCATCTTCACGAACCTCTGATTCAATCGTAATCGCCTGCGCCGGGCATACCGCCTCGCATAGCTTGCACGCAATGCAACGTTCCTCACCGTTTTCATATCGTCGCAATGCATGCAATCCACGAAAACGTGGTGACAAGGGAGTCTTCTCTTCGGGATACTCCAGCGTAATCTTGCTGCGAAAGGCGTATTTTCCGGTGAGCATCAAACCCTTCAAGAGTTCGATCAATAAAAAGCTGCTCAGAAAATCCTTCAGCGAGAAGGCGCTTGCGGAGGGGCTTTGAAGCATATTTGAAGTTGGTGTAGACATAGACAACTCGAATTACTTCCAAATGTTCCACGGGGTCTGCATCCACACCGCAACCACCACCAGCCAGACCAGGGTAATGGGAATGAAAATCTTCCAGCCCAAACGCATGATCTGGTCATAACGGAACCGTGGAAAGGTAACCCGAACCCAGATAAACAGGGTCATGATGGCAAATGTCTTCAAACCCAGCCATATCCAGCCTGGAATGAAGTCCAATGCAGCCACTGGCGACAGCCAGCCACCAAGGAACATCACTGTGGTAAGAATAGAGACAAGCCAGATGTTGGCGTACTCGGCCATCTGAAACATGGCCCAGGACATACCAGAATACTCAACCATGTGACCGGCAACAATTTCCGACTCGCCTTCGATCACGTCAAACGGAGTCCGATTGGTCTCAGCCAAACCGGACACAAAGTAAATCACCAGGATCGGCAGCAAAGGTAACCAGTTCCAGGACAGAAAAGATAGCCCCATGTCCGCGAATTGCCCCTTGGCCTGACCGAGCACGATATCCGTCATGTTCAGGCTTGCAGAAACCATCAGCACAACCAGGAAACAGAATCCCATGGCGATCTCGTAACTCACCATCTGCGCCGAAGCGCGCAGCGCACCAAGGAATGCGTACTTGGAATTGGATGACCATCCGGAAATGATGACGCCATAGACCTCCAGGGAGGCAATCGCCATCAAAAACAGCAGACCTGCATTCAGATTTGCCGCAGCGACCTCCGGCCCAAACGGCACAACGGCCCAAGCCGCCAGTGCAGGTGCGACCGTAAGAACTGGCCCCAAATAAAACAAAGACTTATCGGATGCCGCTGGTCGGACCACCTCTTTCGTCATCAGTTTCAAAGCATCGGCAATCGGCTGCAACAAACCCCAGGGTCCCACGCGATTTGGCCCCAAACGAATCTGAACCCAGCCCAGGAGCTTACGCTCCCACAACGTGGCATAGGTCACAATGCCCATCACCAGCATGAGCACCAAGGACACCTTGATCGTTGCCCAAATCAGGGGCCAGGCGTAAACAGTCCACCACCCATCGGACAGTAGCCCCTGGCCAAAGCCAAAAATGATGTCACTCATGCTGTCACCTCCAGCGAACGGGTGGCCCTGGCATCGGCGGTGAGTTGCAACGCTGTTGCCCGGCGCACGATGCCGTCGAGTTGATAAATGCCTGCCACGCAGGGCTCGGCTTGCGCAGAATGAACCGTCGACCCTGCTGCTACCCCATTGCTCAATCTGCCCGCGGGAACGTGCTGGGGAATGGCGCCACCATCGGTCGCATGTAAGTGCTCCAAAACCTCCTGCGATGAGTTGTACTCAAACCCGGGAAGATTCAAAACATTCGCCAGTGCTCGAAACACTTTCCAGGCAGGGCGTGTCTCGCCAAGTGGCTTCACCACCGCATGGAAGCTTTGCACCAGACCCTGTGCATTGACGAAGGTTCCTGGTGTCTCAGTAAATGGGGCGATCGGCAACAGGACGTCACTGATTGCGAGATTGGCCTTGAACGGACTGAGCGTTACAACCATTTCACAAGGCTTCAATCCCTCAGCCGATTTGGCACCGGCCGCTGAATCAAACTCAGGCTCTGTATTGAGCAGGATTGCCGCTTTGAGCACGCCCGAAAGCATCTGTCCTGCATTCAGTGCACCGTTGTCTGGCAACGCGCCCACCAATTGAGCCCCCACCGTGTTGGCGGCTTCCGTGAAGTACCCCACCGTAGCCCCGGTCTGTTCGGCAATCCAGTTTGCCAATGCCAGCAATTGGCTCGCCTGAGGATGGTGCGCGGCAGCATTTCCCAACAAAACCGCTTTGCGTTCTCCACTCAACATGGACATTGCAATCGCCTTGGCAACATCGGTCGCCTGTCCAGCATGTGGTGCAGTAACTCCTTTTTCTGTCGCAATCGCGGTTGCAATGTCAGAAAGCGCCTGGACCCAGTTGCCCGACGACGCCTTACTGGTATTGCGAATGGACATGGCCCACTCTGCATCCGACGCGCTCACGACATTGACTGCGCAACCTGATCGAACCGCTTGCCGAATACGTTGTGCAAACAAGGGGTGATCCTTGCGCAAATTCGAACCGACCACCAATATGCGCTGCAGGGTGGACAACTCGGCAACAGCCATTCCAAGATAACGCGCTCCGGGTTGTGAAGTCTCAAACTCGGCATTGCGCAAACGGTAGTCGATGTTTCCGCTACCCATACCGCGCATCAGGGCGCCGGCAAGATAAAGCTCCTCCAGCGTGCTGTGGGGGCTGACCAGCGCACCGATCGACGATGCTCCATGGTTGGCCTTTATGCTTTTAAGGCCATGCGCCACATATTCAAGGGCGGTCTGCCAATCCACGGACTTCCACTCACCCCCTTGTTTCAGCATAGGGGTCGTCAACCGCTCTGCACCGTTCAGTGCTTCGTAGGAAAAACGGTCACGATCGGCAATCCAGCACTCATTGACAGCATCATTCTCCAGTGGCACCACCCGCATCACACGGTGATTCTTCACTTGAACGATGAGATTGGCACCCGTCGAATCGTGCGGGCTGACAGATTTGCGCCGGGACAATTCCCAGGTGCGCGCGCTGTACCGAAACGGTTTGCTGGTCAGTGCGCCTACGGGGCAAATGTCAATCATGTTTCCAGACAGTTCCGAGTCCACCGACTGACCGACATAGGTTTCAATTTCGGCATGCTCGCCGCGATGTGACATCCCGAGTTCCATCGCACCGGCAATCTCCTGACCAAAGCGCACGCAACGTGTGCAATGGATGCAGCGGCTCATCTCCTCCATCGATACCAGGGGACCAATGTCCTTGTGGAAGACCACGCGCTTTTCTTCCTCGAAGCGAGACGCCGTACCGCCATAACCAACAGCCAAGTCCTGCAACTGGCACTCGCCACCCTGGTCACAAATCGGACAATCCAGGGGGTGATTGATCAGCAGAAACTCCATGACAGACTTTTGCGCCCTTACCGCCTTGTCGCTTTGGGTTCGCACTACCATACCCTTGGTCACGGGTGTCGCACAGGCCGGCATCGGTTTGGGCATTTTTTCCACGTCTACCAGACACATGCGGCAGCTCGCCGCAATGCTGAGTTTCTTGTGGTAGCAGAAGTGCGGAATATAGGTGCCCGCTTTCTCTGCTGCATGCATGATCATGCTGCCTTCAGCAATGTCCACCTTCTTGCCATCGAGTTCTATTTCAATCATCTTGTAGTACTCACTCAAACGTATGCGGGGACCATGCAAGTCTTGTGCGCAACGTGGTACTCAAATTCAGGGCGGAAATGCTTGATCATGGCGCGCACCGGCATCGCCGCAGCATCGCCTAGCGCACAAATGGTACGGCCCTGGATATCGTCAGCCACACTGTCCAGCAAATCAATGTCGGATTGCCGCCCGTGCCCTGTCTCAATCCGGTCGACCACGCGCCACAACCAGCCCGTTCCTTCGCGACACGGGGTGCACTGTCCACAGGACTCGTGCGAGTAAAAGTAACTCAAACGCTGCAAACTCTTCACCATACAGCGACTGTCGTCCATCACAATCACAGCCCCAGAACCCAGCATCGAACCCGCTTTGGCGATCGAGTCATAGTCCATCGTACAGTCCATCATCAATGCGGCTGGTAGCACGGGGGACGACGAGCCTCCAGGAATAACTGCTTTCAGCTGGCGCCCAGAGCGCACGCCTCCAGCCAATTCCAGCAGTTTGGAAAAAGGCGTTCCCATCGGGACTTCGAAATTCCCAGGCATTTCCACATCACCGACGACCGAGTAAATCTTGGTTCCGCCGTTGTTGGGTTTGCCGCACTCCATGTAGGCTTGGCCACCATTGCGAATGATCCAGGGTACCGCCGCAAAAGTTTCCGTGTTATTGATGGTCGTTGGCTTGCCATACAAACCAAAGCTTGCCGGAAAAGGTGGTTTGAATCGTGGCTGCCCCTTCTTGCCCTCTAACGACTCCAGCAATGCGGTTTCTTCCCCGCAAATGTAGGCGCCAAAACCATGGGCGGCATGCAACTGGAAGCTAAAGCCACTCCCAAGAATATTGTCCCCCAACAAGCCCGCGGCCCGAGCCTCTTCCAAGGCCGCCTCGAAACGGTCGTAGGTAGCAAATATCTCGCCGTGGATGTAGTTGTAACCTACGGACGTTCCCATTGCGAATGCTGCAATGGCCATTCCTTCAATCACGATGTGCGGGTTAAATTCAAGAATCTCGCGGTCCTTGCATGTTCCAGGTTCGCCTTCATCAGTATTGCACACGAGGTACTTTTGACCGGGAAACTGACGTGGCATAAAACTCCACTTCAGACCTGTTGGAAAGCCGGCACCACCACGGCCACGCAGCGCCGATTCTTTCACCGTGGCAATCACCTGATCCTGAGTCATCGGCTCACCACCGGCTTTTCCAAGCACTTTACGCAGAGCCTGGTACCCTCCTCGGGCCTCATAATCCTTCAGGTGCCAATTGGACCCATCGAGCCCGGCAAGAATTTGCGGTTCAATATGCCGCCCGTGAAAACAAGTCTGCAAGCCGTTGGACCGAAACTGAGAAAGAATTTGATCGGCGGTCATCATTTGCTCCCTGCCGCACGCAAGCCATCCACCAACTGATCAAGCTTTTCAGGTGACATGAAACTGCACATGGATCGGTCATTGACCAGCAGGACGGGAGAGTCGGCACACGCGCCAAGACATTCACTTTGCTGCAGGGTGAACATTCCGTCGGGCGTTGTCTGCCCCATGGAAATTCCCAATTTCTTCTCGAGGTATTGCAAGGTACTCACTCCCTCTCGCAACTGGCACGGCAAGTTGGTACAGACATTCAACTTGTACTTGCCCACCGGCTTTTGGTTGTACATGTTGTAGAACGTGGTCACTTCATGCACCGCCATCACCGGCATACCAAGATACAGTGCCACTTCGCGCTCGGTCTCCTCGCTGACATAGCCCAACTCCTGTTGGGCTATAGCCAGGCAAGCCATTACGGCAGACTGCTTTTGATCGGCGGGGTATTTGGCGACTTCGGTGGCGAAGCGCACTTTGGATTCATCGGAAATCATCGGTCCACTTCCCCAAACACAATATCCATGGTGCCAATAATGGCAACCGCGTCCGCAATCATGTGCCCCTTGCCCATTTCATCCAGCGCGGCAAGATGGACAAATGCAGGTGGACGAATCTTCATACGGTACGGCTTGTTGGCCCCATCGCTGACAAAGTAAATACCAAATTCACCCTTGGGATGTTCAATGGCAGCGTAGGCTTCGCCCTCGGGAACACAGAAGCCTTCCGTGAACAACTTGAAATGGTGAATCAAGTCTTCCATATTGGATTTCATCGATTCGCGGTCCGGCGGAGCCACCTTGCTGTTGCTGGTGATCACCGGGCCAGGGTTCGCGCGTAGCCAGTCCACACACTGTTTGATAATGCGATTCGACTGCTTCATTTCCTCCATGCGCACCAGGTAACGGTCGTAGGTGTCGCCCGTCTTACCCACCGGCACATCGAAATCCAAGCGATCGTAAACATCGTAAGGCTGCTTCTTGCGCAGATCCCAAGCCACTCCGGAGCCTCGCAACATCGGACCGGTGAAGCCCAGATTGAGCGCACGCTCGGGAGTTACTACACCGATGTCAACCGTACGCTGCTTCCATATGCGGTTGTCGGTTAGCAAGGTATGGTATTCAGCAAGATTTCCGGGGAATCTCTGCGTAAAGTCGTCGATGAAGTCCAACAAACTGCCGCCACGGTTGCCATTGAGCCCGGCCGTTGACTTCGCACTGCGAATCTTGTTTGGTTCGTGCTGCGGCATGGTGTCGGGCAAGTCGCGATACACGCCACCCGGACGAAAATAGGCAGCGTGCATGCGCGCACCACTGACTGCCTCGTACATGTCGAAAAGATCCTCTCGCTCACGAAAAGCATAGAACATCACGGTCATCGCACCGTTGTCAATGGCACAAGCACCAACCCACAACAGGTGGTTCAACAAACGGGTAATTTCAGAAAACATCACCCGGATGTATTGCGCCCGCACCGGGACTTCCAACCCGAGCATCTTCTCCAAAGCAAGGCAATAAGCGTGCTCATTGCACATCATGGACATGTAGTCCAGTCGATCCATGTAGGGCAACGCCTGGAGATAGGTCTTGCTCTCTGCCAACTTTTCCGTCGCCCGGTGCAGCAAGCCGATGTGCGGGTCAGCCCGCTGAATGACTTCTCCATCGAGTTCTAGTACCAGTCGCAAAACACCGTGCGCCGCAGGGTGCTGCGGACCGAAGTTGAGGGTGTAATTCTGTATTTCAGCCATGCATTGAACTGCTTATTGCAGGCCTCCATAGTTCGCTTCGCGAATGACCCGAGGTGCAGTTTCGCGATCCTCGATCGTAATAGGCTGGTAGATGATCCGGCCAAGTTCCTCGTCATAGCGCATCTCTACATGGCCAGTTCGAGGGAAATCCTTGCGGAACGGGTGACCCACAAAGCCATAGTCGGTCAGGATCCGGCGTAAATCGTTATGCCCGTCGAAAACGATGCCATACAAATCAAAGGCTTCCCTCTCGAACCAGTTTGCACCACTCCAGACATCGGTCACTGAGGGCAACATTGGCGAAGAATCATCCGTCGCATACACCTTCAACCGCAATCTCTGGTTCAGACTCACCGAAAGCAGATGGCAAACGACACAAAACCGGAGTCCATCGGGGGTTCCATCCGAGTACTCAGAATAGTCCACAGCACACAGATCAATCAATTGCTCGAACTTGCATCCCAGCGTATCTCGCAAGACCAATGCAGCACCATGGTAATCGGCCTCGGCAACATGCACGGTTACTTCCCCGAATGCAATCGAAACGCGTAGAACCTTGTTACCCAAAGCAGCGACGACTGCATCTCGGGTTGTCTCGGGCAAAACAGAAAATGCGGTCATTGCTTGCTCCTCATACCCGCGCAATGGTGTTGGTGCGCCGGATCTTTTGCTGCAACTGCAAAATTCCGTAAATCAGTGCTTCTGCGGTGGGTGGACAACCAGGAACGTACACATCCACCGGAACAATGCGATCACAGCCACGAACCACAGAATAACTATAGTGGTAGTAACCCCCGCCATTGGCACAGGAGCCCATGCTGAGTACCCAGCGCGGTTCTGCCATCTGGTCATACACTTTACGAAATGCCGGGGCCATCTTGTTGGTCAGCGTGCCTGCCACGATGATCAGATCAGACTGTCGCGGGCTGGGCCGAAAAACTTCTGCTCCAAACCGGCTCAGGTCATATCTGGCGACCGTGGCATGCATCATCTCCACCGCACAGCACGCCAAACCAAAGGTCATGGGCCACACCGAACCGGTCTTGGCCCAATTCACCACAGCGTCGTAGCTCGTGGTGACAAAACCCTCTTTGAGAACACCTTCAATCATTACATCACTCCCACTCGAGGGCGCCCTTGATCCATGCGTACACAAAACCAACCGTCAAAACGAGCACAATTTCAAGTCCAATCAGGAACCCGAGCAAACCCAAATCCTTGAGCGCTGCCGCCCAGGGAAACAAAAGCGCGGTTTCAAGATCAAACAAGATGAAAAGAATGGCGATCAGGTAATAGCGCACATCAAACTTCATGCGCGCATCACCAAAGGCTTCGAATCCACACTCGTACGCGGAATTCTTGGCGGCATATGGTCGGTTGGGACCCAATATGTAGCCGATGATTTGGGGAGCCACCCCGGTCACGAGACCAATCAATATAAATATTAGTACAGGCAAATATTGATCGATGCTCATCGTGAGATTCTCATGACCTTTGTGTGCACCTCAAGCAAAACAAGAAGTGCAAAATAACCATTTGGTGCCGTCGGCGAGACTCGAACTCGCACAGCTCTCGCCACTACCCCCTCAAGATAGCGTGTCTACCAATTTCAC